>JAGVIO010000231.1 GCA_020056025.1 archaeon | reverse complement strand
TGTAGTCTCTCCTTTCTTGATTTTCAGATAATCCTCAAGATACTCCAGCAATGCTCCTGAATTCTTCACATGGCATGCTGTCCCGCTGCAGATATTGATTTTGTATTTTCCAGGAGGAGTCATCCTGAACTGGGAATAGAATGTAGCAACTCCGTAAAGATTCACACCCGGGATATCATGCTCTTTTGAAAGCTCAATCATCCTCTCTTTTGGAAGATAGCCTTCCTTTTCCTGCGTGTCAAGCAGAAGATTTATCACATTCTCCCTTGTATACCTCTTTTTCTCAGGCTTCAGAACATTCTGTTTTTTTGCAGTAGAAACTTTCTTGCATATCTTCTTGCCGTAAGCTTTCTTGCTATAATTTTTCTTTCGATAAGCCTTCTTTCCATAAATTTTCTTTCCAGAAGGCTTCTTAGAATATTTCTTAGTGTGTTTTACAAAACTTTTCTTAGAAGGCATTTTTTTAGCAGAGCTTTTCTTAGAAAATCTCTTCTTAGCAGAGCCCTTTCTGGCATGATGTACAGCATGCTTCTTTTTCAAAGAACCCTTTGCAGCAGCTTTCTTAACTGCTTTCCTCTTTTTTGTACGAGAAAATACTATCCTAGCCACCTCTTTAGACGTATCTAAACTGAGCAGATTTAAAAAGTTTTAGATATTGCTGCTTTTTTATTTATTCAAATCAGAAGTATAATCTTACAAACAAAGATATATTACTTACAAACAAAGATATATTACTTACAAATAAAGATATTGCCTACAAAATAAGATTAAAAACTTACATAAACAGATTATAATTCTTACATAGTAAGAAATAAGACTTACATAAGAAGAATAATAAATAACAGACAGGCTAAATAATACTTACAAATAAAGAATATAATCTTACATTTGAAGATAAACCAATATAAATAACCAAAAACTTTTTATATTAGAACTCACATCATAAGAGAATATACTTACAAATACAGCTAAAAAAGGGTATTGATGGCTTACAGTGATGAAAAAGAGGAATCTCTGATAGATCTGGCTAGTTCTAAAAACATTCCTTATGACGAGCTCAGAAAAGCATATGAGATTCTCAAAGAGCGCATTGACAAAGCAGAGCATGCAATCCCAATCTCAATCTTCAATGAAAAGTTAAGCGGCCTTGAAACAATCAGCAAATATCTGCACGAGAATTCCCATCTGTCGTTTGACGAGATCTCGCATCTGATGAACAGGAGCAGTAAGACGATCTGGCAGGCATGGAATGACTCTAAGAAAAAATTCAGCCTGACTTTTGTCGTCAAGGATTTTGAGATAACTGTCCCTCTGTCTTTGTTCAAAAACAGGAAATTCAGCGTTCTGGAAAACATTGTCTCGTACCTCAAAGATGAGTGCAACATGAAATTCAGCCAGATTGCAGAACTGCTGAAGAGAGACCAGAGGACTGTCTGGACAGTCTACAGCAGATATAAGAAAAAATCAAAAAAATGAAAATATTTGGAAGCTTGTGGAAAGAGAACAGCGAGAAAAAGAAGGTTTTAGAATTCAATGAGCTTCATACTCCTACATTTGATGAGCTTTTTGCTAAAGAAACCCATAGTAACCGCAAAAAGCATATGGCTTATGCAATTCCTGAGATGATCGCTATATTCATCTTGCTGGTTGGCGCAATACATATGTTCGGGCTTGACCTGGGCTTTGTAGGCTTTGCAACAGACTTCTTGCACAGCAATCATCAGCACAATGGCTCGATCAATGTCAACTGGGAACTGAACTCAGGCATAGAAAAAGAATTTTCGCTGAAGAAGACACCTTCTGAATTTAATCTTCAGAACTTAGAACTGTCAGGCAGCTATGTCGGCAAAGGAGCAATAAAAGCATATCTTGAGATAGAGTCAGGCGAGAGGTATCTGATATTTGACAACAGCGCATTAGAGCAGTTCATGCCGACAGAAGCAGGGTATCTCACAGATGAAGAAGTGAAAGATGATGAAAGCCCGAGAGAGAAAAAAGATGAAATACCTCAGCCAGAAATTGTTTCAGATTCTAATGCTTCAGTAGAGATTCCTGCAGCAGAGACTAATGAAACACAAGAAACAGAGCAGATTGCAGAATCAGCAAATGTTACAGCAGAAACAGAGGAAAATGCAGCAGTTGAAACAGAGCAGCAAACAGAATCATCTGCAAATGAAATAAACGAAACAAACGCAGATACCGAAGCTGAGATTAATATCACTGAAGAACCTGCAGCAAATGTGACAGAAGAAATAATTGAGCCATTGCCTGCTGAAAACCTTACTGTAAACCTGACAGAAGAGCTGAATGCAACATTGAATTTGACAGAAGCAAACATAACAGTAAATGTGACTGAAACAAATGCATCTGAAATCAACCTGACAGTTAATGTAACTGAGACAAATATCACAGAAGCAAACTTAACAGAAACTGAAGTTACAGCAGAAAATGCAACAACTGCAGAAATTGAAGAGCAGCCAACAGCTGAAATAGAAGAAACAGAGCCAGAGCTTCCAGTAGCAGAGCCTCTTGACAAGTACACAAATGTAAGAATCACAAACATTGCA
>JAGVIO010000040.1 GCA_020056025.1 archaeon | reverse complement strand
TCAGAGCTTTCAGGAGGCCAGCAGCAGAGAGTTGCGATTGCAAGGGCGCTTGCAAATGACCCTGAAGTTATTTTAGCAGACGAACCAACTGGAAATTTAGACTCTGCAACAGGAAAAATGGTTTTGGATTTTTTGTGCGACATGCATAGGAAGGAAAAAAAGACAATAATCATGGTCACGCATGATGCAAACCTTGCGCAGTGCGCAGAAAGAATAGCGTATCTGAAAGATGGCGTCATAATCAAAGAAGAAAAAGGAACAAGGCATAAACGATAAAATTTAAAAAAATTTAGATAGGTGATAAAATGAAAATAAAAAATTCGTTGGCAATATTGGCAAGCGCAATAATATTATTGGCAGGCATCTGCATAGTTCAGTCTGCTGTGCCTGAATTTTCCAGCATATCGGTTTCGCTTGTAAGCCAGGAGCCTGATCCCGGACAGCCAGGAGAGGTGATTGATGTCAGGTTCAAGATAGATAATAATGGTGGCTCAGGAACAGATGATGTCTATCTTGAATTTGTTGAGGAATATCCCTTTACATTATATTCAGGAGACAAAGAAAGAAACCTCGGCTCATTGCAAAGCCTTCAGACAGGTTCAGAAGGAGTTATTGAATTGTTCAAACTCAAGATTGACCAGGCTGCTGTTGAAGAAACATATTATGTTGATGTAAGATACAAAATAGGGAAAAGCGGAGTCTGGACAACCATTAAGGATTTTCCAATAAGAGTAAGGACAAGGGACATAGTATTGTCAGTTGATTCAATTGAGACAAAGCCTGCTCTAATTTCTCCAGGAGACAATTTTGAGTTAAGCATGACTCTGATGAACAACGCAGATTCCTTGGTGAAAGATGTTACAGTCAAGCTGGATGTCTCAAGCACAACCACTCCATTTGCGCCTTCGAACTCGATAGCAGAAAAGCAGCTCTACCAGATCGAGTCAAAAATTGGCAAGATACTCAAATTTGATTTGGTTGCACTTCCAAGTGCAGACGGCGGGATTTACAAGATTCCTGTCACAATCTCTTATACAGACCAGACAGGAACATCTTACTCAAAGGAAGATTACATAAGCCTGAAAGTGGCTTCTGCTCCTGACTTGCTTACAACAATCGACAGCTCAGAGATAAACAGCAAAGTGCGTTCTGGAAAAGTTGTTATAAAAATAGTCAACAGGGGCCTGACAAATATTAAGCTCTTGACAGCAAAGCTCGGCGAGACAAAAGATTTTGAACTCATTTCTGTTCCGGAAGTGTATGTAGGCAACATAGATTCTGATGATTATGAGACAGTTGAATACAGCTTGAATCTCAAGTCTTATGAAAAGTCAATTGCACTTCCTCTGGTGCTAAGCTATATGGATGCAACAAACAATAAGCATACAGAAAAATTGACCCTTGACTTGAAGACATACAGCAAAAGCATACTGGCTACAATCCTCTTAGGCCTTCTCAATGTTGTTATAATAATCGCAGTTGTTGCAGGCATTGTCTTTGGAATAAGATGGCTCTATAAGAGAAGAAAGCACAAAAGGCAAGGATGATATCTGGCTATTTCAAGCTAGCAGTTAGCAGTCTCATAAGAAGAAAACTAAGGGCTTGGCTGACTATGATAGGCATTTTCATAGGCATAGCTGCAGTAGTTTCACTAATAGGATTAGGCGAAGGCCTTAGAAACGCAATAAATTCTCAATTCGGCTTTTTAGGAACAGACATTCTTGCTGTAACAGCATCTGGCGGCTTTGGCCCTCCTGGAACTGGTGTTGTAGATCCGTTGACAGACAAAGAGCTTAACGCAATAAGAAAAGTAACAGGGGTTGAAGGTGTTGGAGGAAGGATAATCGAAGCAGGAAAACTTGTCTTTAACAGAAAAACTAGCTTTGGTTATGCCGCAAGCATGCCTGACGGAGAAGACAGGAAAGTGCTGGAACACTTGATGAACATGGAGGCTGCAAAAGGCAGGCTTCTTCAGGATGGTGATTCAGGAGTTGTTCTGCTAGGTTATAATTTCTATGAAAGTACCGAATTGTTTGGTAAGCCAATTACTCCTGGCTCTAAAATCCAATTGCAGGATCGTGAGTTCAAGGTAATAGGCATTCTAGAAAAAAAAGGAAATTTCCAGATTGATATGTCTGTTTTTCTCAATGAAGATGATCTTAGGGGCTTGGTGGGAAGAGCAGATGATGAATACGATGCAATTGCAGTGCAAGTAAATGAAAATGCAGATATAGCCAAAATCCAGGCAACTATTGAAAAAGAATTAAGAAAGATAAGGGATGTTAAGGAAGGAGAAGAAGATTTTTCTGTTCAGACCCCTGCTTCTGTCTTGGCAAGTGTTAATTCTGTGCTATTGGGTGTAAATATATTTGTCATTTTAATTGCTGCAATTTCAATTGTAGTCGGCGGAATTGGTATAATGAACACAATGTACACAGCAGTTGTTGAAAGGACAAAGGAGATTGGCATCATGAAGTCTATTGGAGCAAAAAATTCAACAATTTTCACTTTATTTTTTATAGAATCTGGATTTTTAGGAACAGCAGGCGGAATAATTGGCGCAGTAATTGGCATTTTACTCGCTTCAGGCCTCGCATTAATCGGTCAGTTAGCATTGGGCTCTGATTTGATTTCAGCAAAATTCAATCCTTTGTTGATTATTGCATCAATTCTTGGATCTTTCCTTATTGGCTCAATCTCTGGAACATTGCCAGCAGTCCAAGCTTCGAAATTAAATCCAGTGGACGCTTTGAGGCACGTAAAATGATAATTAAGCATAGAACGTGCCGAAAAGTCTCGACCAGATGGGAGAACACATTGAGGCACGTAAAATGATAACCGACATACTTAAATATTCAATCTCAAATTTATGGTCTAGAAAGCTAAGAAGTTTTCTTACTATCCTCTCTATTCTCATAGGCATCACTTCTATTTTTGCTTTAGTTAGTTTCGGCCAGGGAATCAACAAATGGGTTGATAGTTTTGCCCAGGAAATGGGGACAGACAAGGTATTCCTTATGCCAGGGGGCGGGTTAAGCTCTGCTCCTGGAGCAAGCAACATAAAATTCACAGGAGAGGACCTTGATTTTCTTAAAAAGATAAACGGTGTTGATGAAGCAACTGCAATGATGGCCACTTCAGCAAAAGTTAAATTCAATGATTACCCGGAAAAGTATACTTTAGTTATTGGACTTTCAACAGCAGGCAGTGAAAGAAGATTAGTAGAAGAGATGTTTGGCGGAATAGAAACAATTGATGGCAGATCTATAAAAAAAGGAGATGTGCTTAAAGTTACACTAGGGTATAGTTTTACTGTTCCAAACAGGCTATTCAAAAAGCCAATCTCAGTTGGAGATAAGGTTAAGATAAATGACATTGAAGTTGAAGTTGTTGGATTTTATGAAGAAGTAGGAAGCCCTACAGATGATGCGCAGATATATTTGTCTCAAGAAGGTTTTAAGGAGCTTTTCAATATAGATGATTTTGAATATATCTATATTAGAGCAGCTCCTGACCAAAACCCTGCAGATCTTGCAGATAGAATAAAAGAAAAATTCAGAAAATATCGTGGCCAAAAAGAAGGCGAAGAAGATTTTACGGTTCAGACATTTGAAGATGCGCTAAAGACATTCACCAATATCATAATTATCTTAAACGGGATACTTGTTATGATTGCTTTGATATCTGTAGTAGTTGCTGCTGTTAATATTGCAAACACGATGTACGCTTCTATATTAGAGAGAACTCAAGAGATCGGTGTTATGAAATCAATCGGAGCAAAGAATGGTTATATCTTATTCATTTTCATTGCAGAATCTGGAATTTTGGGATTAATAGGCGGAATAATCGGTGTTATTCTTGGTTATTCAATCTCAAAATTAGGAGGTTTTATAGCAACATCATACGGGCTTTCATTGTTAAGTCCTGTATTTCCTTGGTGGCTGACTGTTGGCTGTTTATTATTCGCATTCTTAGTAGGATCAATTTCTGGCTTATTGCCTGCTTTGCAGGCTTCTAAACTAAAGCCAGTAGATGCATTACGATACGAATAAACTTAGGCTTTTAAACCTGTGTTATCCCAAAACTATTTCCCTACGGTGAGTTTCATGAGTGTATGAAACTCACTAAAAATAAGCTAATTGAGACAATACGACGTAAAAATGAGG
>JAGVIO010000014.1 GCA_020056025.1 archaeon | reverse complement strand
TTAGTATCCTCCCCATGCTTTCTTAAAAGAATCCCGCCTATTACCTTGCTTTTGAGCTCTACCACTATAAATCCGCCTTTGTTTGCAGATTCTTCTGCTTGTTTTTTCTTTAGGTATTCAATTACCTTTGGTTCCTCCTGCTGAAGGACATTATGCACCTTAAATGTCTGCTTATACAATTTCGCGAGAAGCCCGTAATCTGAATCAGATATATCTCTTATTGAAATTTCTTCTTTGCCTTGCTTTATTTTTTGGTATATCATATTTTCACCTTTATTTGTCAATTGTCTTTGAAATTTATAAATCTTTTCTCAATGTCTTTACATAATGGTATGCATTTTCTCCAAGCCTGAACCTGTCTTTAAGGATTGCGCGCCTTTCATATCCTTTTTCTTCAAATATCTCTATATATTTCAGTTCAGTCTCTGCTGCATATGCTTCAAGGTTTACAGACATATAATTGCCAATTAACCTTTTTTCAATTTCGTCCATATATTCCTTGCATTTTTCTTTTGACAAGTCTTTCCTGAATACAATGTGGCGGAAGCAGAACCTGGCATGTTCTCTTTTAAGGTCTTCATCTTCTTTTGACAATACTACGCAGGCGAATATCTCATAGCCTTTTGCAATAATGATAAGCATATGCTTTTGCTGAATCTCTGTCAAATATTCTTTTACTTCTTCAGCTTCTTTTTTGAATATATTATGCTTGGAAAATGCTTCCTTAAGCATTGGAACAAGATTGTCAAGATACTTGTTGATTTCTTTTTCTTTTGTATAGTCCATTATCTGGTGATTTTTGATTATTATGACCTGGTCATCATTGTTCATCAGGTAATTTTTCTTTATATCTATCAATGCCGCATCCATCTCCCTGATCCATTCCATGCTTAACTGAATTTTTTTGTCTGTTTTCGAAATGACTTTTTCTTTAAGAAGAGCATTTATCACCTTATGGACAGCCTGGTAAGATACTTTCCTTTTTGCAGCTTTTCTTATTAGCTTGTGCAATTCATTGATGCTTAAGGGGTATACCCTGCACAATATATCTATGATTATCTTTTTAAGAGAATCATCTGGCGAACATAAAAGAGTTATGCCTTTGTTCATACATTCCTGTATTGTTCTGAACTTTTTAAACCTTTTGGTTGAAAACCATTTAAACCTTTAATTTATTAAGGAAGAGTGCAATATTTACGGTATATTCGAAATTATTGTTGAAAAAATTAAAGGACAAAATGAACCAAAAAGACCTAAAAATAATCGCGCATTTGCGGACAGACGCAAGGATGCAATTGACAATAATGAGCAGGAAGACAGGCATTCCTGTATCAACAATATTCGACAGGCTGAAATTTCACGAAGAAGGATTGATCACAAAGCATACAAGCCTGCTGAATTTTGCCAAGCTAGGATATAATACAAGAGCAAACATATCCTTGAAAGTGAACAGAGAAGATAAAGAAGCATTGATGGAATTCCTGTCAAAGCATGAAGCTGTCAATTCTCTGTACAAAATCAACAATGGGTTTGATTTCATGCTTGAAGGCATATTCAGGCAGATAAATGACATGGAAGCATTTCTTGATATGCTTGAGCAAAGGTTCAAGATTGAAGGCAAGCAGTATTATTTCATCATAGAAGACTTAAAAAGAGAATCCTTCATGGCAAACCCAAATCTTATTTTCTCTTACAATAGTGCCGGCTGATATACCACAATCCAACAGCCCCTGCTATAATCATCACAATGCTGAAATACTGTCCTGCGCTTAATCCAAACATTCTTGGATCTTCCCTGAAAAAGTCACAGAAGAATCTGCCTATTCCAAGAAGCAGCACAAAATTCCAAAAGAGTAAGCCTTCTTTGAGCCTGAACATCTTCTGCAGCGCTATCAGATAAGCTCCCAAAGCAAATCTGCCTATTGCAGCATATAATTGCACAGGATGCCTGCAGTCATCATAGCCTTTGAACTGTACGCACCATGGCAGATTTGAGATTGTTCCGACAATTTCATTATTTATGAAGTTTGCAATCCTGCCTAATGCCAGTGCAAATGCAGCTGGAACAACCAAAATATCAGCTATCCTGTAGAAACTTATTTTGTGCTTTTTCGCAAAATAGAATATTGCAGCAACCGCTCCTAAGATTCCTCCGTGTATTGCCATGCCTCCTTCCCACAAGGCAAAGATTTTCAGAGGGTTTGAAAGATAATAAGCTGGTTCCCAGAAAAGTATATGGAATGCTCTTGCTCCGGCAATCGAGCAAACCATGAGCCAGAGCATGAAATTGTCAACCTCTTCCCTTGGCATCTTTAATTCATTTCTTCTTTTAACAAGTACATAATATGCAAGCAGAAAGCCCAAAACATAGACTATTCCATAATATCTTATCTCAAAAGGGCCTATGTGAAACAGGGTTGGATCTATGTTGTTGACAAACATATCCATAAGAAAAGGAATTTAGTTTAAAAGCATTGCTGTCAAAAGCATACTAAACCAATATCTCTAAAATCAGCTCTGTCTCCACAGCTCTGGATCAAACGGCAGGTTATGCAGATGCATCTTTATAGAATTCCCGTGGTTGTCTGTGAATTCAACCCATTCCCAGTTGTTGCGGTAAGCTTCATCCAGCTTTTGGAGAATCTCAAGCTCATCAATATCTACATCATCCAGCTCAAGCATGTGCTTCAGCATTGCTCACCACTCATTCATGAATTCATCAAGCTCAAAGCCCTTGAGATTGTTCAGTGTTGCCAGGTCAGTCCTGCACTGCTTCTTAAGCCTTCGCAGGATTTCATAGTCATCATCTGTGAACAGTTCCCTATTCTGCATCTTCCCAGCCCCTCACGAAACCTTCGTCTGCTGCGTCTATTTCATCATCTTCCAACAGCTTCTCCCTTCCTCCTTCAGAGTACACATCGTGGTCTTCTATGCCTAAATCTGCTGATTCATCCATTAAGATTCTTTTCATTTTATCCTCCCCTACCCCATTATTAGCCTGGTGCAATAGCACAGCAAGCTACAAGATATAGTATGTCAAGGGTTATATATATAGTTTTTCTATATGGTATATATAGAATTAGGTAGGTATATGCTAACTATGCAAACCAAAAGGTTTATATACCTCCTATGATTACATAAGCAGCAATATAGGGGGTTGTAAGATTTACGGGGCGTGAAAATGGTTGAGTTCAGGAAATTAATCAGCTTTGGAAAGACTTCTTATGTAATGTCTATACCCAAATCATGGGTTGAGAAGAACCATTTAAAGAAAGGGGATTTGATTACGCTTGATGATATGGACGGCAATCTGCTGATTTCTTCAAAAGAAGTGCCGAAAATAAATGAGCAAAAGGAGATTACTATTGATGTGAATGGGAAGA
>JAGVIO010000081.1 GCA_020056025.1 archaeon | reverse complement strand
ATTCTTTTTGGCAATCACGCTTGACATTCTTTTTACAAAATCAAACCTGTTCTCTTTCAGGATAAGGTAGCTTCTCTTAAGTTTCTCAAATCTCGCCGAATGCTTCAGGATGGCATTGTCAATAGTGTTTTCAGCCAGTATTTTTCCGCCTTTCATTATTGCAGGGCTTGCAACCATTGCCTTAAAAAGGGTATCATCATTTTTCTTTCCTTCAAGGTCTATGCTCTCTTCAAGGGATAATGTGCCTTTTGTAAGAGTTCCTGTCTTGTCGCAGCACAGCACATCCATATTCCCCAGGTCTTCTATTGAGATGAGCTTTTTTATTATAACTTTGTGTTTTGCCATTGCCAATGCGCTGTTTGAAAGAGTGATTGTTATAATAACCGGAAGCATTTCAGGAGTGATTCCTACTGCAAGTGCAGTTGCAAACAGGAATGAGTCAAATACTCCTTTGCCGAGGAGGGCATTTGACACAAATATAAAAGCAGTCATCCCGATTATTATCTTGAGAAGAAAATTTGAAAATGCATTAATATTCTTCTGGAAATCAGTAGGCGGTGTCTTTTGCTCAAGATAAGTTGCAGTCTTTCCAAAGAAAGTGTTATTACCTGTTGAAATCACAATTCCATAGCCAGAGCCGCTTGCTACAGAAGTTCCCATGAATGCTATGTTTGTAAGATATTGCGGAACAGACCTTTGCTCGCTTACAACCATTGTCTTTTTAAGCACAGGAAGGGACTCGCCTGTAAGGGAAGATTCATCTGTTGTTAATTGCTCTGTTTTTAGCAATCTTATGTCAGCAGGGACAACATCCCCCATTTCTAAATGGACAATATCTCCGGGCACAAGTTCTTTTGAATCTATTTCTATTAGTTCATTGTTTCTCATCACTTTTGCATTTATTGTAAGATATTTCCTTAATATCTTTAAAGCCTTTTCTGCCTTGTATTCCTGGAAAAATCCCAGAGCTGCTGCCATAAACACCATTGAAATGATTATAATTGCATTTATCTTGTCTCCTAAGAAATAAGAAAATATTGCAGCTGCTATCAAGACCAATATCATGGCATTCTTGAATTGCGCAAAGAATATTTCAATAACATGCCTCTGTTCGCTGCTCTTGATTTCATTCTTACCAAATTCTTTTAATCTTGCTTCTGCTTCTTTTACTGTTAATCCTTTTTCAGAACTTTTCAAGTACGAGAAAACATCTTTAAATGGCAGAGCCCAAAGTCTAATCTCCTCTTTTTTTGTCATCTATAGAAGAGATATTAAGAAGAGTATATATTCCTTTTGCTGAAATAAGTTTATTCTTCCCTCAGATATCCCCAGATCAGCAGCCTGTCAGAATCCTCAAACCATCGTTCTCCTATGTCATCCCTGTAGTACATGTGAGGGATATTGATGTTCTTAACCCTGCCATATAACTGGTTCTGCGCCTGTTTCATAGTAAGCCCGCATCCGCATACAATTAAAACAACACCTGAATTTCCAGTAACAACCCATTCGCCGTTTACAAGCTTAACATCTTCAATATGAACTCCGTCATAACAGTTCTTTGAATTCTTGAAATACACAACAGAATCTTTTGACTTGACAGCAAAAGTCTCTTTATCCTCAAATGGGAAAGGCGGCACAACTAGCCTTATACCCATCTGAAACCCTGCCCTGACTCTGAGTTTAGGCGTATTTCCTCTTGCCATTTCATAAAAGAACTCGCCTATTGGCGCAAGCATGCCTTCCTGCTGTATGCTTATTGTAGGATACCCAAATCTAGATGTCCATTCCAAAGGATAAATACCATTTCCATTGACAATGCAATTGATATCTATATATCCGATATAGCCTTCTTCTCTTAACTTAGGTTCCATTTTTTTCAAAGTATCATTGAACAGCTTGTTCGGCCCGCTCCAAAACATGAAAGTGCCCATCTCCCCTGTCGATGGCCCAATATTTCCAGGAAACAGTTTTTTGTTCTCGAAATTTACATTTACAGGATAAATAAATTCTTTGCCATTAAAGAAAGCACCAACTGCAATCTCTACGCCTAATATCCTTTTCTGCAATTGGAAAACCGGAATCTTGTCAGCCCATGCAGACTTATAATCGCCAAGAACTTGTATGACATCTCTTCCATCATCTTCTTCTCCTATGAATAACAATCCTTTGATGTTCTGCGCTTCTCCGCTCGGCTTGATTACATACCTTCCCGGATTTTTCTCAACAAATTTTATCGCATCGTCAAAAGATCTGAATTCCTTGTATGGAAGAATATTGACTCCTGCTTTTTTAAGCTCTTCTTGGCCAAATGCCCTGTCATCTTCAAGCCGGTCAGTGTAAGGCGTTCCACCTATTACAAACTTCCCCTTGTCGCGCAATTTTTTAGCCTTTTCTCCTTGGCCTAGAACATCATCAAAAATTATAACATCAGCCCAGTCGACTTCCTTTTCCCAATTGTCTACTTTAGGGACAAAACCATCATTTATATCCCTTTCTTCAGGATTTTCTATGAAATATTTTACATTATGGCCTTCTTTTAAAATTTGCCACGCAATATCTCCTATTAAGCCCTCTATTGATATAAACAGAAAATTCTTAGGTTGCATTTTTGCTTCAAATATTGTTTTCATAAATATCCTATTTTCATTATAATTAAGCCCTAATATATAAATTTTTATTTTCCTAAAAGTCTCACGACGAGAAATTCTTTGTCAACAAGCATTCCTTTACCTTCCGCAAGGTTAAGGTCTTCAAGCTTAAGCAAGCCAATCGCAGTCCTGTGCAGCCTTCTTACTTTATTTCCTACTGTCTCAAACATCCTGCGAACCTCGCGCTTTTTTCCTTCTTTGACGATTACCAAGGCATGCCTTTTGTCTTCAAGGAACTTGATTTTGCAAGGCTTTGTTTTATACCTGATTCTTCTTCCATTTTCTTCAAGGCCGATTATGATTCCTTCTTCGATTCTTTTTTTGTCCTCATCCGAAAGCACATTTGTTAGTTCGGCCTTATACTCTTTTGTAATCTCTGCTTCAGGGTTGGTTATAATATGCCCTAGTTTCCCGTCATTTGTTATTATTAT
>JAGVIO010000055.1 GCA_020056025.1 archaeon | reverse complement strand
GGGAAACAACAAGCAGGCCAATAAGATAGTCAGACAGCCCTAATCTTTTTGCATAGCTGTCTATCCCAAAGACAAGCATGTCAGCTGACTTTATAAGGATTAAAAAACTGGCTAGCATGATCAGCCCGTGAAATACAAGAGGATTTGCCGCAAGATATGCTATAATGTTCATTTTATTTTCCTTTAATTATAAAACCAGCGAGGAAGGAACTTTCGTTCCCACCCCTCACTGGACCTTAGCTATGGCCATGGCTTGAGTTTTCCGCCAAAAACATGAATCAGTCTTTGATAATCCCCTTCAGCGCCTCTTTCTGCTTTGGGTTTATTTTTACCAGTTTCTTCTTTGCAAAATCTTTTGAAAGTATTGTTATGAAAGCAAGATCCTCAGCAATCGAGAAAAGCATCCTCGGCTTGCCAGGCTTCGAGCTGGCCTGTCTTTCTTTTTTGACCAGGCCTGCTGTCTGGAGAAGCCTTAGCTGCTGAGATATATTGGCAATGGTAGTGCCCAGCTTTTTAGAAATCTCAAGGGGGGATAGGCTTTCTTTGCTGAGCATCTCCAACATCTGCCATTTTGTCCCTGTAAGAAACATCTCTATATCCATGCTGCCTGTTAATATGAACTTATATTTAAATATTTCGTTTATTTAATTAAGTTTATTTTTATTAATTATTAAATTATATATATTTATTAAAGTATTTAATTAACTAGTAAAGAGATAGATTTATAAGCAAGCGGCGAATTCTAGAAAATATATCGATGGATTGACCTAAGGAAAAGCATGTCCGTGCGACATTTGACTTTTTCTTACATAAATTAGCGATAAGATAGTATAAAACACAGAAGGAACAGTGAAAAATATGGAATCATTTATGCGTAAGCTAGGAATAACAGAAGAAATACTGAAGGCCTTGAAAGACGAGAAATTCGAAAAGCCGACAGAGATACAGGAAAAATCAATGCCGTTAGTCATGGCAGGAAAGGATGTTGTTGCGATGTCAGCAACAGGCTCTGGAAAGACATTGGCTTTTGGGATCAAGATGCTGCAGCATGCTGAAAAAGGCAAAGGCATACAGGCATTGATATTGACTCCGACAAGGGAGCTCGCAGAGCAGGTTGCAGGAGCTATTAACAAATTTGCAAAATACAGGCAGATAAGCATAATTGCAGTATACGGCGGAGTTTCTATCAATCCTCAGATTGAGCAGCTGCCAAGAGCAGAGATTGTAGTAGGAACACCTGGCAGGATCCTTGATCATATCGGAAGAAGGACAATTGATTTGAGCAAAGTAAAGACACTTGTTTTGGACGAAGCAGACAGGATGCTTGACATGGGCTTTATTGATGATGTTGAAAAGATTATCAGGCACTGCCCTAAAGACAGGCAGACTCTTATGTTCTCAGCAACAATCCCAGGCGATATTGCGCAGCTTGCAAGGAAATATATGAAAAATCCTGCAAGGATTGAAGCAGAGTCATACGTTGACCCAAAGAAGCTGGCTCAGGTTTATTATGATGTTCCTGAGAATCTCAAACTTTCATTGCTAATACATCTGCTCAAGCACGAGCATGCAGGCCTTGCTATGGTATTCTGCAACACACAGAATACAACTGACTTTGTTGCAAGGAACCTGAAGCATAATAAATTAAAGGCAATGGCAATACACGGCGGATTTTCCCAGGCAAAAAGAAGCAAGGCAATGGAGATGTTCCATAGCCAGGACATAAATGTCCTTGTATGCACAGATGTTGCTGCAAGAGGTTTAGATATCCAGGGAGTTTCGCATATCTATAACTATGATATCCCGAAAGAAGCAAAGCAGTATATTCATAGGATAGGAAGGACAGCAAGAGCAGGCAATGAAGGAAAGGCAATAAACCTTTTGTCTGAGAAAGACCATGACAATTTCAACAGGGTAATCAGGGAGCATAGGGATGTGCTGATAAAGAAAGAAGAAAGGCCGCATGTTGAAAGAGTCCAGATAACAGCAGCAGGCATTGAAGAGCGCCATTCCAGTGGCCATTACGGGCATAGGGGAAGCAATGATTTTCATGGCGATCAGGGAAGCGGCCGTTTTGGCCATCAGGGTTTTAGGGGCCATAATAGGAGCAGAGGCAGCTTTCATTCAAGGTAAGCGAAAATATTTTTCATAGCCTGCCAAAAGAAAGCTGTTGAAAGGCAGATGCTGGCAGGGTAGCTTCATTTTCAGGTATTTTGCAGAGATCTATGCATAAAACACATTTACCTCGCCCTTATCTCTCTTACTCTTCTGTTTAAGGCGAGCCTTAAAATAAGAGAGTATATTCTCATTGTCAATTAACTTTAAATAAAACCTCTTTAATAATAACCTGCATGTTCAACAAAAAGGAGTTTGCAGAGCTGAAAGAGGAATTTAACAGTAAATTTTCAGAGCTGCATTCGCAGTTCAATTCCCGCATTGTCGAGCAGAATAAATTTCTGAAGGAATTTGCAGTTGCATTTGCAGAGCTGCAGCAGACAAACGGATTGTCTGCAGAAAAGATAAAAAAAGACCTTGAAGAGGTAAATTCAATCAGGCAGAGCTTTGAGACAACACTGAACAGGCTGAACTCTGTATCAAAGAACATTGAAGAGACAGCTGCGATGAATGTCAAAGAGGTTGCTGAAAAAGAGCTTGAGTCAATCAAAGCAAGCTCAAAGCAGTTCCGCGGAATTGAAAATGAGATGAAATCAATACTTGAGAATGTGAATTCTTTGCAGCTTGAGATATCCAAATTCCTGTCTATCTCCCATCAGATAAAGCTTGTTGACTTCACGCTGAAAAGGCATGAAGAAGACCTGAGCAGCTCAGAAAGGGAAAGGATGGCTCTGAGGAACGAGAACGAAGAGCTGAAGTCAATCATGGCAAGGATGAAGAGGAATAAATACTGATTCTGTTAGTGGTAATCTTAGAAACCATAAGAAACTTTTGAGAACCATCTTACCTAACTTCTAAGAAACCTTTCAATGAAATTCTTGTCTTTTCTTACTGCATCAAGAATATAATTATAAGCACAGAGCAGTGTAGTATCATTTTCAAGAATAATTTGAGGTGCACAGAGCTTTTTCAATTTTTTATTCCTTGCTGAGGCGTCTCTGTGCGATCTTTCTATCAATGCAGCAGCATCTTCAAAACTCTTGCATTCTTTATTGTAAAGCCATGCTATAACCACCATGCGCCTGTACTCTGCCCTGTTCTCCACTTTATCATTGACTATTCTTTTTGCAATCTGATTCACATCCACCTTATCGTACATTTCTGAAAGCAGGGAAGATTCTTCTGAATTGTGCCTCTCAGCAGACATACACTTGCCCCAATCCAGTCTTTTCGCAATTGAGGCCATTGCATTAAAGTACGCTGAAAAAAAATCCTTGTCTTGTTGGGATTGCGTATTTTTCACTGCCTCTCTTTTGAGTTTTAATAGTTTCTGAGCATGCGCAGCCTGGCTGTATCCTGGAAAATCTTCAGTGCCAATCTCTTCTTTGTTTGCTTTTGAAAAATAAGGAGAATATGCTGAAACATATGTGTCAGGCTTGTCTGTTATCCATAAGCTTTCCCTATCACCTAGATTGTCAAATATCACCTGCCCAAACATGCTCCCCAGCCCAAACTCTGTAACGCCACCTAATTTCTCACGAACCCAGACATTATCCTTGCTGTATTCATTAAATTTGTTAACCATTTTTAAGAAAGCATAGCTGTATATCTTCTGCAGAATAAAAAACAGCCCTGTGACATTCTCAGGCACTGCCCTGCAGGTCAGTTCACCCTTTATTTTGTCAGCAACTATCTCATTTATTCTGTCTGCAATATATCTTGGATTTTCAGTAATCCTTTGTGCGCACTGCACTAATTCATAAGCTTCAGAAGTTCCGATATAATACCTTGATTTATAGTTCTTGATTTTTTCAAGGATAGTATCTAATGATTTGCCCATGCGTTGAACAAAAACAAGGTGTTATATAAATCTTACTATTATAAAGTGGTTACTTAAACACTTCTCCTGTCTGCATTGACCAGAACAGAAGGTCTAACTTTATATTATTGGGTGATTTTTATTGTATCTCTTTTAGCACAGCATCAAGCAAAGGCTTAAAGCAGCTTTTTGCAACTGAAATAACATCTTCTACTTCAGCCAATTGGGGATTATATCCATAATAATTAATATTATGCCTCAATCTTTTTAAGTTCCAGATGAGATTTATAGGTCTTGTTGTCTTAACCTCGGTCTTCAACAGTTCATTAATAGGGGCTGTGTGATCCTCTGATTCAATGCCTTTTGCAACCAAAAGTGCATCGCCTAACATTCTAAAACATTCATAAATGTTCCTTACAATCGTATCTGCAGAAGATTCTGTCGCTTCTAACGAAAGCGTAAATTTCATATTCCTTTCTGCAGATTCGATTATGCTAAGCGCATTCTTTTTGTCAGGCTTTTTGTATCTTATTAGCATGGCCTGACCTCCAAGAATCCTTCCAGCACAATCCCGTTTGCTATATTTGCAAAAAGGTTAAGGTCAACTTTATTCCTGGAAAATATGTAGAGATTGACAGGCACATCTTTCCTGTATCCGAATTCAGGCAATACTCCCAACTCTACAATCTTAATATCCTCATCACCTAAAACCTCAACAGCAATATCTATATCGCTTTTTTCATTGTCGTCGCCTTTTCTATAGCTGCCGAAAAGGATAATAACTTTTGGATTTCGTATACGGTCATGGATTGCGCTTAATAGTTTGGATTCGTATATCAAAGAAAGATTATAGCAAATCTTTCTTGAGTAATTATAAACATGCGCATGATTGCAGGTTATTCTCCACATCCTGCCAACCTCCTCTTTCATTAAAAATCCTTCATTCACCAAGCCAGCAACAACTATTTTTGCAGTTGTCTTTGAAATCTTCAAAGCGATTGATAAATCATTAAGGCCAATTGGTATATCTGGATAAGAGAAAAACCAATGTAAAACCTTATTGTAAGCTTCGCTGACTTCTATTGCTGAAACTTTGTCAAGAACCACCGGGCTGAAGCCCTGGGCATGTGGTTCTTGAGCATGCTCAGAAACCGCCTTCTTACTCCGAGCTGAAGCATGGAGGTTGTGAATGGCGGTTTCTGACATTTCAAGCTTAATTGGTTTTTTTGGTGACATCTTATATGGTAACATTCAGGATTTTATAAGCTTTTTGGTTACCAGATGGTAACATACGAAACCAAATGAGCTTTTTGAGAACCACCTAATTACTTAAACACTTCTCCTATCTGCATTGACCAGAACAGAAGATCCAGTTCATCCATTGGTATTCTGACTTTCTTTGAGAATTTTTTGAACTTTTCTTCAATCTCAAAATATTTCTTTGGAGTAAGAGTTTTTGGAATTTCCTTTATTGCCTCAAATTTTACAAGATTCTTCAGTATATGCCTGTCAAGGATTGCATTGTCCCTATGCCCTATATTTCTTAGAAAATGTGAAGCTTCTTTCAAGCCAATTCCTTTTACATTCTTGACAATATAATCTCTTTCATGCTTAAGTTCATTATATCTCTTCTTCATCTCAACAAGATATCTTGCCTTGTTGTTGTGGAACCTTGTTTTTCCTTTGAGATATTTCACAGGATCAAATTTTTTGTTCTTGAAATCTTTTTCTTTCAGTAAGCAGACAGCCTCATGGCACTTTTTGGCATTTGACTGAGGAGTTAATATGCAGAAGCACAATTCATAGAAAATATCATCCCCCTTGACTTTAGAAAAATCAGCCAATCTCTGCTTTATTTCCTTTTTCCTCTTAGAATACTCTTTATGCATAATAAAAATAAAAAAGAAAGCGCATTTAAAAAATTATGCAAAACTTATTTCTTTTTCTTCTTTTTTGTTGCACTGCAGCATCCGCATGGCATAGTTGTTCACCTCAAAAATATAGAATAGGATTTAATATATAAAGCTAATCAAAACTTTGCCTTATTTCTTCCTCGTGCTTCTACCTGGCTGAATCTCTTAAGGACAACTTCATGGTTTGGATATGTCTTCTTGTATCCTCTGATGGCTGCTTCAAAGCATGTTTCCCATATCTCATGATGCTTGCTCTCCAAAGCCTGCCTTAACAGATGCAAATCAACAGCCTTGTCTTCTTCTTTTGAAGAAAAAAAGCTTAAACCAAAATCAATGAACTTTATCTCATGCTCAAGTATCATGTTTGAAGTAGTCAAATCACCGTGAATTATGTCATTTGAATGCAATACACCTATCTTTCTGCCAATCTCTTCGCTCAGTGCAACAGGCTCTCTGTAAAGAATATCTCTTATCTTGTTGCCATTCACCATCTCCATCCTGATCTGCATTGCACTGTCACACATAGACAATAGCTTTGGAGCAGGGAACTTTATTTCTTCCAATTTTTCAAGCACTTTTGCCTCTCTTCTTGTCCTGAATTTCCTAAGCTTTTCATCTATCTCAGGCAGCCTGTATCCTTTTCTGATTCTTTCTTTGATTATCACTTCATTCTCTTTGCTTATTACAGCTTCTGCTCCTGAATCAATTATTGTTGGCATAATTTGAATACATAGGCTGGTTATTTATAAGCATTTTGGTAATCCCTGCCATGCCTTTGCCTATGGATATTTACTACTATATAGAGACTATAAAATAGAAACATTTATATACTAGTGTTACTTTCCAACCGGTATGGAAAGCTCAAAACTTAAAGGGTTCTTTGTACCGTTGTCTTTAGTCGCACTTAGTTATTTGTGCAATGGCTGCAATCAAGAAACAAAATACGAGCCGAAAGAGTCAAACATTCTGGGAAAGGTTGTTTCTGGAGTTTCTGAGCGCAGGACAAATGAGGGCTATTTCATCGATGTTCAACAGGAAGATGGCACATTGTACAAAGTAAGCAGGCAAGGCAAAGAAATGCAGGAAATGCTGGAGATAATGAAGGAAAAAGGATGGAAGTATGGCAACAGCATTGACGATGTTTTAAGTGAATTTGACGCAAGAGTTAACCAAGGAGACACAGTTGAAATAAAGGTAACTAAAAGGCCAGACGGCACTTATAAGTTCAATCATATTGTTATTCATAAATAACTATCTGATAAGAAACATCTTTTTCTTTTCTTTCTCAGTGTTTGACAGCATCTTCTCTGCAGGCCCTTTGATGAATTTTTCAACCTCGCTGCGCGCATCCTCTGGCTTCAGCCCAGGGATAGTTGTTTTGTGCGTTATGCCTTTGCCATTTGGATTGTATATTGCCAGCGTTGCCGAATAGCCCTCTGATATAGGCTTCAACTCTACAGTTATCTTGGATATCTCCTTGTTCAAGTCTTTGCTTTCGCTGACTTCTTTTATAATGCTTGGAGCTTCTTGTTTCAATGTCTTGGAAACCTGTTCAGGCAAGCCCAGGCTATCGAAAACTTTATTGATATTTTCCGGCTTTTGCACAGCTGCTTCTGAGAAAGCAAGCCTTATTGCTGAGAATGTATTTTCCCTGACTGCGGTTCTAACTGTATTGATAACCGGGTTTGTTAAGGAAAAGCCACCAAGAGGAATTTGTCCTAAGTCAGCTGTTGATTCAATTTCTCCTGTCTTAAGTATCTTGATGTCGCCAATTGGGATGTTGTTAAAATCCTCATCGCTTCCCTTAGGAGTCTCTGCGCGTATTTTCGGAAGTAGATTCAAATTAAGAGGAGCATAAACCCTATTCTCATCGCTTGTTACTTTGCTGGTTAAAGTAGTAATATATTCTTGCCCAGTACGCAACCAGTCTGCTCCATTGAATTTTGAAATTGTCATCCCTGACTCTGAAACATATGTCCAACTAGGATCCTTTTGATAATCCTTGTCAGGCAGCAAAATAGTGAAATACTCATCATTTGCTGCATTTTCGCTGTTCCTGAAGCTAACCTTGTTAAGCTCTGCAAAGCTTGTATGATAATTGGTTGCTGCTCCGTAGCTTCTCGGACCAATTGTTCCTGCAATTATTGAATCGCCTTTCGCATAGCTAATGAAAGCATAATCAACAGACCTTGTATCTCCCTTCTTCAAAATTTTGATATTTTCCTTGAGCGTTTCTGCTTCCTTTTTCTGGTATTCCTGCAGCCAAGGAATCTTTCTGTCAAGCTCTGCGGTTTGTTCATCATAAATTCTGTCTGTTGTTTCCTTAAATCCGCCATCACCATAGTAAGTTTTATACTTCACATCTGTTTTCTGCTCAACAATCAATTTCCCTTTCAAAGCCCCTTCGCCTTTGTCATCCCTTCTTATCACAAAATCAGACTCAGGCCTTAAAGTATTCAGCGTCATTAATTCATTGTCTTTTGTTGTCACATCAATGCTTGACTTGCCTTTAAGCATAAATCTGTCTTTCGCAGCATCGACATTGTTCGGGCTCTTTTCTCCAGTGCATGGGCCATAGCACATGGACATCTCATGGGTTATTAATTCGCTTTCCCTCATCTTTGCTTCCATCATGCTTGGCACAATGAAATTTCCCAAATCATTTTTTCCTGCAACTACAAAATTTCCTTTCAGGAAATAGGAATCTGGCTGGACATTCAGCTGCGTCGGGCCAAATGCTTTCACATTTATCCAGTCGCTGCCTTGCTTAAAGTCAAGAACTGCACCGTTCTCAAGATTGACAGTATTTCCAAGAACAGAGAATTTGGAACCTGGCCTGAAACGGAATTCGTTTTGGTCAGTAGACAGCAGAGTTTCACCTTTGTCATTAATCTCAACATTCTTCACGTTGGTCATGTCTATCTTTGCATCGCCGTAAGAAAAAACTTTTCCGTC
>JAGVIO010000139.1 GCA_020056025.1 archaeon | reverse complement strand
TATCATTTGGACATAGAATGATTCTGCTAGCCAGAACTGGGTGCGATTACTGCATTAAACCGTCTGTGTGGTAAGATCCCAATCAAGTTTCCAGGGCTCTTGCAACATAGATTCTTTCTAAAGAAAAAATGTTCATCAGCCCTGACATAAATACAAAGAAAAAAGGTGAGGTGAATGAGAAAAGCGCAAGTGGATGCAACATGCATCGAATGTCAGGAAGGAATAACAAACCCTATATGCCCAGAATGCCTGGCAAGGGAGATGAAAAGCTGGAAACCCAGTCTTAGAATATGGGATACAGACGTCTCTTATGAACATGGCAAAGTCAGATGCATATTCTGCGGCAAGAGAATGGGAATTTGCGCACATTGCTTTAGCAAGGATATGTATTCAATAATAGTTGAAAAATATCCTGAACTTGCAGAAGAGTTCATCGACACTTTCAATTACGGGCTTAGGGAAGAACTAAGCTGATTTTTCTTTTTTATTGATTTATGTCAAAGACCTTTGCAGCATTCTCATAGAATACCTTTTTGTGGTGCTGCTTTGGTATTGCCCTTTGCATAAGCTTGATGTACTGGCCCATCGGAACAAGAGGCCAGTCGCTGCCATACATTATCCTTTTGTATTCGCAGTATTCAAGGGCTACCTTTAATCTTGACAAGTCAAAATCCTTAATATTTTCCAATTTGCCTTCGCTCAAGCCAGAAAGGTCTGCATAGACATTCCAATTCTTTGCTACAACTTCTGCCCCGTCTATAAGCCAGGGTTCGCCTAGATGCGCAATGACAAAATGAACCTTTTTGTAGTCAACTGCGACTTCGTCAATGTTCAAGGGATGGGCATATTTCACTTTTGCATGCTCTGAATAATTGTTGCCTGTGTGAAAGATTACTGGAAGCTTGTATTTTTCTGCAAGGCTGTAGAATGGGCTGTAGACTTTGTCATAAGGATAAAATGGATAATAACCAAGATAAATCTTTAATCCCCTTATCTTCCCTTCTTTTGCAACTGTTTCCAATTTTCTTATGTCTAACGGGCTTGCCTTGTACGGGTTGACTGCTGTTATATTGACAACATTTGTCAACGGGCACCTGTATGACGAAAGAACGTCAAATTTTGGGCTGAGGTTTCCTTTTTCTGTCTTTATTGCTATGGAGACTGCAGAAAAGACATTATTTTCATCCATCTCTTCCTTCAAGCCTGTTAATGAGAACCTGACTTTTGACTGGCTTGCCGCAAACAGCATTAGCTCGTCTTTAAAATTAGTGTGAATGTGCGCGTCAATTATTTCGTCCATCTTTTTTTATTAAGAAATCTTTTGTATTTTTAAATTCTTTTCTTTTTCCTGTAATTCTCTATTGCTTTTTTCAATGCATCCTGCGCCAGCACAGAGCAGTGGACCTTTATCAGAGGAACTTCACCGCCCATTGCTTTAATTACATCTTGGCTTGTGATTTTCAATGCTTGATTTAGAGTTTTTCCTTTTGCAAGCTCGCAAAGGACATCTGAAGACACGAGTGCTGCAACACAACCATACGTAAGAAATTTTATGTCCTTGATTTTGTCTTCTTTTACTTTTATGGAAATTTCCATTATGTCTCCGCATTTTACATTTCCCACTCTGCCGACTGCGTCTGCATTTTCTATTTTTCCTGCAAACTTAGGGTTCTTGAACCGGTTTAGTATTTTTTTTGAGTACATTATATTCACACCTTTTCTGGATATTCCTTTTTTTGGAAATTAGGGGCGTATTCAGAGCAATGCCTTTCTTCGTTACCTTTTTGAATAAGGCCTAGCTTGTTGCAGTTTTCAGGGCATGTGCCTGCCTTTTGGCACATGAGCTCTTGCACTAATATTTCAATACTGTCTGTTGTCTCTTCCATTTTTCTTACAGTATCTTTTTCATGAATTTACCCAATGGAGAGATATTCCTTAATTTCTTTACTGTTTTGCTTATCTCTTCTATTGTGAAATCCAGTTCTTCTTTTGTTGTGTTCCTGCTTATTGTGAATCTTAATGAGCCATGTGCCCTTTCTGGATTGTTCTCCAATGCCATTATGACATGAGACGGCTCTAAACTATGAGATGAGCATGCGCTGCCTGTTGATGTGCAGATGCCTTTTGCATCTAGGTATGAGCCTATGCTTTCTCCTTCAATGAACCTGAATGAGACATTGATGTTGTTGCACAATCTATTGTCTCCTGTTGGGCCGTTTAATTGCGTTTCTGGGATTTTAAGGATTTGCTCTATGAAATAGTCTCTTAATTTTATCATGTTTGCAACATGCTTTTTGCTGGCTAGTTTTACTGATTTGGCAAACCCTACTATTCCTGGAATGTTTTCTGTTCCTGACCTTAAGCCTTTTTCATGGCCTCCGCCATTAAGCAATGGCTCAATCTTTGTGCCTTTTTTTATGTATAATGCGCCAACGCCTTTAGGGCCGTGTATCTTGTGCGCATTTAATGTTATCAAGTCAGCCATGTCTGCACTGAGCTCTGTCTTTGTGTATGACTGGCAGGCATCTGTGTGGAAATAGACATGGTGCTTTTTGCAGATTACATAGATCTTCTTTAAATCCTGTATTGTTCCAATTTCGTTGTTGCCGTGGATTATTGAAACCAAGATTGTTTTGTATGTGATTAATTTTTCCAATTCGTCCAAATCTACAAAGCCTTCTTTGTCAACATTAAGGAATGTGACTTTGAAGCCCTGCTTCTCAAGCCATTTTGCTGAATTCAAGACACAGTCATGGTCTATCTTTGAGACAATTATATGGTTGCCGATGTCTTTTCTTGCGAATGCAACTCCTTTCAGTGCAAAGTTGTTTGCTTCTGTGCCTCCTGATGTGAAATATATCTCTTCGTCATCAGCTCCTATTGATTTTGCGATTATGCTTCTTGCCTCTTCCATTGCCCTTTTTGCTTCCTGGCCTTTGTGATGGACGCTTGAGGCATTGCCGTAGATCTCTTTGTGATATTTGTCCATTTCCTTAATCACTTCTTCATCAACCGGCGTTGTTGCAGCATTATCCAAGTAGATTGTCTTCATTGTTTCACCTGTCTATTTTTGCACTCGTTGCAGCAGTATCTTTTAACATGCTGGTCAACCAGCTTCATCAATGGAACAATTGTATCTTTGTTCAGCGAATAGAT
>JAGVIO010000017.1 GCA_020056025.1 archaeon | reverse complement strand
CTCAAAAATTACCTGAAAGAGTAGATACTGCGAACGGTCTAATTCAAACGTGGCATAATCTTTCATGGATGGGGGTGAAGGTTTAATGTCCCACACCCCATATTTGCTATTCAACAGAAAGGCTTGCTTCGAATATTTCCTTAACAATCTCAAAATCAGAATTATCTGCTTTGTCTTTTGCCCTAAGCCTTGCCAATGCCTTGCACATCCTCATTATTCCTATTATCTGACGTGGAGAAATCTCAGTCAGATATTTGCTTTCATTCTTCTTGAGCTCAGTCACAAAAGCAACAATCTTCTGCTGCAAAGGCTTGTCGATATCAGAAACATCCAAAGACATTGTGTAATCAATATAGCTCTTTATCAAAAATATATCTCCTTCAATCAGATCTTGCTTTTTTTGGGCAACAATCTTTTCAGCAATTTTCTTGAATTTTTCCAGGTCAGGCTTTCTTATCATAAACACTAAATGAAATCTAGTAAGAAGTGCAGAATCAAAAGGCAGTTCTTTTTTCAGTTTATCAACATTCTTTCCAGTAAAAGTATCTCCAATAGGATTAGCTGTTGCTAATACTCTGCAGCGTGAATCAAACCGTTCATGCGCTCCCCCTTTGTCATAAGTCACAAAGCCTTTTTCCATTGCATTGTACAATCCTGCACGATTCTCTTCTTTCATCAGATTCAGCTCATCAATGCAGCATATTCCATTGTCAGCCATTGGCAAAAGCCCTTTCATTATCTTATCGCCTTTTATTGTAGCAACCAAGCCAACTCCAGATGTTCCGCTTCCAAGGCCAAATGAGCTTATAGGCGACAATTGGAATACAGAACGCAAAACATCTGTCTTCCCTGTTCCAGGATCACCTAAAAGCAAAATGTGTAATGGCTGTTTTGAAAATAATTGCAAAGCAACTGCCTGTTTTGCATATTCCATTCCATTTATGTTTGGGGCAATGAAACTAGTTATTGTTTCAAAAGCCTTTTTGGAGAATAACTTGAACAACTCCTTGAAAGCAGCTTTCTTTATGTCATCATTCACTTCAGAAACATCAACCTCATCTGTCAAGGACTTTAACTGAGGAATCTCAAGCCCTTCTGCAAGAGAAGCAGAAAGAGAAAGTCTTTCAAAATAAATTTTCTTTTCTTTCAGCAATTGCTTTATCAGGCTAAGCCTTTTTGCGCTTAGATATTTCCCAAGCTTCTCAATCGCTGATTTCTCATCTTCCTTAAGAGGCTTCAGTGAAGCAGCTATTTTTTTGAATAATTCCATAAGCAATTCTTAACAATACACTCTTTAAATATTTTATCGAATGTTTTGTTATATTATAAAACCAATAAACAATAATTACATTTATTGATTATATTAAATAACCTTACGCAAAACTTTATATATCTTTGAATCATCCTTGGATTATGAAAGAGGCAATGCGCATAGACCTTCTGAATATCATCACAAAGGCAAAGTCAGCCCTGTCAAGAGAGGATTCTGCGTCTTTAAGCAAATTCTCAACAGAGACAATAACCTATGCGTCTGTCTATCAGGACAAGGAATCAGTGCAGGTTGCAGTGATTATGTACGCATTGGCAAAGATAGTGCAAAGAGCAGAGACAGATCCTTCATACTGGCAAAAGATACATGAAAGCATTGAAAAGGAATTCTATGATGCAGAGGAATTTCTTGAAAAAAGCAATGACAAAGGATATTATGATGCGATAAAGAAGATCCTGCAGGACATTGGCCAGGCAGATGACATGCTGAGAAAATATATAGAGGATGTTCTTGGCAAGGCAAAGATTGTCAAAGGCTTCAACATGTATGACTCGGGAGTTTCAATAGGAAGATCAGCAGAACTATTAGGTATCTCGCAATGGGAGCTGATGAGCTATGCAGGAAAGACAAAAGTGATTGATATCTATAAAGAAGGGATCATTCCGATAAAGGAGAGGCTCGCATATGCAAAAAAGATATTTGAGGTAGAATAATGGCAAAGTCAATTGTCTTTGACACAGGCCCTATAATCAGCCTTGTTACAAACAATCTCCTGTGGATACTCAAAGAGCTGAAATTTAAATTTGGTGGAGAATTCTATATCACAAAAGCAGTGAAAGAGGAATTGATAGACAAAGCACTG
>JAGVIO010000212.1 GCA_020056025.1 archaeon | reverse complement strand
GTTTTACCCTGATGGGGGTCAGGGTGGAATGTGCTCCACCATGAAAAAAGAAGATAGACTAGTTAATAAAATTAAGCGTTTGGTAAGGCAAGCAGGCTTACCAAGAAGATTACATAGGTTTGGTCCAAAGAAATTCTTATTATGGCAATTGTGCTTAGGATTGCTTGTAAAAGAAGTCTTTAGGCTAAGTTACAGGAGAGCAATGAAGTTCCTAAATGAGTTTTATGATATTCAATGCCATTGGACTACATTGCAAAAATTCAGAAAACGTTTGCCACTTGGCATGTGGCAAATGCTGCTTGCCTCTACAATTGAGGCTCCGATAGACACTGCTGCGATAGACGGAACAAGTTTGCAGAGAAGCAACCCTAGTGAACATTACTTGAAAAGAATTGACAGGGAAGGGCGTACGTCAATTCCAGTATACCTTAATACGATGATTGATGTAGTCCGGCGAAAATTTGTAGCCATAAGGCATCATTCAACAAAATCAAGCGAAGTTAGAGATGTTCATTATCTTGTTGAGCAAACTAAACAAGATATCGAGCTCATAATAATGGACAAAGCATATGATTCTGAACCGCTGCACAGATATCTCCGAGAACAAGGAATATTCAGCATAGCCCCTGTAAAAAAGAATTGGGCAAGAGGCCAATTAAGAAAACAGTTAAGGGATTGTTTTGATTATGGGCTTTATTGGCAGAGGAATCTGATCGAATGTCTATTTTCCGCTCTGAAAAGGCTATTCGGAAACCACTTACGTGGTTTAACTGCTCGCACACAGCGAGCAGAGATTTATATGCGGCTCATTGCTTATAATATTGGAGCAATAATCATCGAGATTTTCTACTAAGCCCTTTGACACAAGAACTCACGCCAAACTATTACAGCTTCCTCTCAGATAATTGTTGAATATCTTTTCACAGATTGTATTGTCTTTCTTGTTCAAAGCATAATCCATATAACAAGCATCCTTCTTGTCCTGGTTAAATACTTTGTCACATGCGTCTATGTTAGATGTCTCCCTGTATATTGACTCGTAACATGCATCTTTCTCTGCCCTCTGCTCGTCTGTGAATTCTCCGCAGATATTTATCGCTCCGTCATAATCTGTCTTGCTCATTGCAACAGCATCCTCTATCTTTTTCTTGAAATCAATGTACTGTACTTCAAACTCGTCTTCTTCAGGCTCTGGCTTGACAACAGATTCGCAGTCTGATTGGCAGTCAGCAGATGTTTCCTCTGATTCGCATATCTTGTTGCCACAGCATGGCACGATTGGATAATTCCTGCACACAAAATCAGTTGTCTCATCGCAGATGTCCCTTGTGCATATATCCTGGTCATCACAGATACAGGATGGCTTCCCAGGCAGGGTTTCAGGCGCTTCTGCTTCTTTTCCTCTGACACTGAAGCTGAATGAGCTTGAATCAGCAAAGCCTTTGTATGACACATCCACAACAAAAGTGTAGGTTCCAGAAGCATCAGCAGGCATTGTCACAAAAGTGGTTTCAGTTGCCTTGTTAACAACAGTGACAGAATCATCTTTAGTTGCAATCTTGTTTCCTTTGCTGTCAATCACATAATAGCTGACTTTAATGCCTTGTTTCTCTCCTATTGTTGTTATTTCAACATTAAAATCAAGATTATCTCCGGGGCTCATTGTCTCCTTGACAGCAGATGCTTGTACTTTCAGGAAATCAGCAGGCTTTTCTCCAGGCATTATCAGTATCACTCCTGAAATAACAACAATCAGCGCAACAACAACAGCTGCAACTAAAACAAGATTACTGACAGCAGGCTTTGGCTTTATTGCAACCCTTAAAGCATCGTCTATAACAGGAAGCTGATACCCATATCCCATAAGATAGCTTCTTATGTATTCAGGATTATAGCCTTGCTGCAATAATTGCTTTATGTACTGAATCAGTCTTTGGTCTGCCATGATTAATCTTGCCTAGCCATATCTTAAGAATATCTTTTCCAGATCCTGGCTTTTCTTTGTCTTTGCTTCATGCACCATCCTGCCATCCTTTATTATGCCGATATGTGTGCAAAGCCTTGACACATCATCCAGATAATGAGAGCTTAAGACAATTGTTGTCTTGCCTTTGTACGAAAGTATGAATTTCCTTACCTGATACATTATCTTTGGATCCAAGCCAGAAGTCGGCTCATCCAATAGCACAATCTTTGGCTTTCCTATAAATGCCTGCGCAAGTCCAAGCAGCTTATACATCCCGTGGGAGAATTTGCCAACCTTGACATGTGCTTTTTCATCAAGGCCTACTTTGTGCAATAATTCTTTTGCTTCTTTCTTTGGATTTTCAACACCTGCAAGCTTTGCATAAAATACCATGTGGTCAAAAGCAGTCCTGTTGTGATAGAAATTTGCATTCTGTGGCAGAATTCCAATATTCTGCTTTGCTTTGCCTGGATTTCTCAATACAGATTCTCCTAAGACAAAAACATCTCCGCTGCTCGGCCTTATCAAAGCAGAGATTATGTTCAGCGTAGTTGTCTTTCCTGCTCCGTTTCTTCCCAAAAATCCATAGATGCTGTTAAGGGGAACATTCATATCAAGGCCATTGACAGCCAAAAGCTTGCCGTATTTCTTAACAAGATTCTTTGTCTCAATCGCATTCTTCATGCTCTTTTCCTGGATTCTGCTGTTTTTATTTTTCTGCAGGGATCTCAGTGAGCTTTTTCTTTTGAATTTCAATGCATTTTTTCTTTTCAACTTCAATGCATTTTTTCTTTTCATAGATCCTTCCTCTTGAATATTATGAATGCAGCTGCAATAAACACAGCTGCAAATGACACATATGCTATAATCCCTGCAGACAATGTTCCTTTGATTGGCGCCAGAATATAATGATAAGGTGAAAATATATTAAAGCTGTCTTTCAGATGCAAAAAAAGGAATGAGACAGATATTAACATGCTAAGCCATAAGGCCATTGTTGTCCTTCTTAAAACAACAGAAGAGAATATGCCAATGCCTGCAAAGACAAATGCATACAATGTCAGATAAAAGAAAGATATGGACAGCTCCTTGAAAGCATAAAGGCCTGTATAATTGTAATTGTAATACAGCATTGCAGCAGCAATAAGAAGATTTATTGCAGTGATTATCGCCATATCAGCCAGTAATTTTCCGAAGAATATCGAGTATCTGCTTGCTCTTGAAGCAATATACCTTATTGCATTTTCCTGTGTCTCTGAAGATATTGAGTCATGGCTTATCAGGATTGCAAATAAAGGGATTAATAATAATGAAGAAAGATAATAAACTAAGATTGGAGCAGAATAATCAGACACAAGCCAGAACAGTTTTATCACAGTTGCTATGTTTGTTCCGTTCTTTATCAGAAAATAAGTGAGGAAAAGGTAGATCGCAAGAGCTATTATGAACTTCTTGTTCCTGAAAGACTGCTTAAGCTCATCAAGAAATATTACTCTTGTCTGCCTTATAAAATTCCTGCACATTTTGCCTCTTTTTTACTCTCTGTTTGCCGCAGCTGATATTTTTCCATTATTTGATGCTGTCCTGGATTTATTTGTGGGTAAACCAAAACCTCAAAGTTTTGTCTGCTTTTATTTCATCAAGCCTTGCAAACCCAAATCTCTCAAACTGCACAATATCATCTTCTTTCAGATTTTTGACACCTTGTTCTGCAATGCCTGTTATCACATTGTTGTCAGGCAT
>JAGVIO010000062.1 GCA_020056025.1 archaeon | reverse complement strand
TGAAGAATTTACCAAGTCAATTATTGTCTTATCTCCTTCCCCTACAACTAATACATCGAACTTAGAATCTTTTAATGTTTCTTCAGGAAGAGCAGATGGGTGGACGCCTCCGCCAATAAGTATAATCTTTTCATCTATCTTTTTGGCTTCTTTTGCAATTATCAGGGCTTCGTTATATAGGGGGGTTGTAAAGGTAATGCCTATGAAATCAGGATTGAATTCGTAAATCGCTTTCTTAAGGCAAGGAATATGCTCATGTTTTTGCACAGAAAGATCTAAAATCTTTACCCTATTCGAATCATTAATGAGAGTAGCTGCAAGCGCAGCTGTTGAGATATAAGGTATTTCTGAAACCGCTGCTTTTATTTTTGATTTTGAATATATACTTAATGAAGAGGGTGGAATTACAAGCAAAATCTTCTTTTTCATAGCCTTCTCCTTACCATCTGGCGGATATGCATCCTGACTACTCTCCACAACGCCATTTCCATCTTTATCTCAAATCTTTTAGTTAATACATTAAAAATATTTCTAATAAGTTTTAGAGGGTGGTATCTAAATTTCCAGAAAATAAATTGTGCATATATATTTGTCCTGAACCTGCTGAGCTCTTTGTAAGCGCTTCTCCATTTTGGAGAAAATGTCAGATTTGAAAGATCTTTGTATCCTAATTGGCTATAATTACAGGCTCTTGAGCCAGGGATAGGAGTCATTATGAACAAGGCAATCTCGTCTATTCCTGCTTTTACAAGCTCTTTGACATATCTTCTTGTCAAATTCAAATCTTCTTCTGTTTCTCCAGGGAAACCGATTACAAAGCAGGCTTGCGAAAATATTTTGATTTTAGCCATGTACTTTACAATGTCCAGTGCATGCTCGTAATCGAAATTCTTATTCATCATTTTGAGCATTTTCTTAGAGCCAGATTCAGGGGAAATCGAGATATAAGAAAATCCTGCTTTTTTCATCCAGCTGATTGTTTCTTTGTCAATTGTCTCTGCTTTTGTTCCTGCAACTATTTTCAGCTCTACTCTCAGATTCCTTTTTAATATTTCTTTGCAAATATCTATTGTTCTTTGCTTGCTTACTGTCGGATTAAAATCTTCTATATGAAATTCAGATATACTAAATCTTTTCAGATAATATTCGATTTCATCAACTACATTCTTAGGGCTTCTTGGACGCCAGATCCTGCCTGACATCAAAGGTGTGATACAGAATTCACAATTATTAGGGCAGCCTCTTGAAGTGAGCAACGGAAGATAGCTTTTTTTCAGAGGAGCATGCGCATATTCCAAATCCCAATAATTTCTTATTGGAAATATATCCCATGCAGGATAAGGCAGACTGTCCAAATCTTTCCTGTAGATTTTTACAGGCCTGATAATCTTCTTTCCTTTCTGCCTGAAAATTATCCCGTCAATCTTTGGAATTTTTTTATGTTTCAATGATTTTAGCACTTCAAAACACCTTATTTCAGGGTCGCTTAATACAATGAAATCAGCCCCTGAACTTAAGAAATCATCATGGACTTTTAAGAGAGAGTAGCCTACAACAGAATGGATGTTTTCGATAATAATAACCGGAACACTAAACTGTTGTTTTATTGACCTTAGGATCTCTAAATTAATATTGTGGTTTATGACCAGATTTGCATACAATACCACTGCGTCTGTATCTTTTGGTATCTTGCGCAATATCTCCTGCAGGCCAAGACCCTGTATAAAAAAATCACCTTTTGAGACTATCTTTTTAGGAGACTCGCCAAATGTATCAATTACAAAAGACTCATGGCCTTTTTTCCTTAAGTATGATGCAAGATATGCCAATGTAATCGGCATGAAAGGGATCCCTGTTCCTGAAAAATCCCATTTCTGCGTTACAATATTAGGATTAATTAATGTTATTTTCATGGTTTATATGTTGAGAGCAGTTATTTTTGAATAAACTTCATCGACAGTGATTATGTCCATGCATATAGGGCATTTTTTTGAGTTTCCGTATATGTCATAACATGGGCAGCCTTGTTTTTTGCTCTGTATGACAATCGCATTTCTTGGAGCAAACCTGATTGAAGGAGTTGGGCCAAACAGAGCAATGACTTTTGCGCCTGTTGCTGCTGCAATATGCATTGGGCCTGAATCATGGGTTATTATTAAGCTGCATTTTTTCATCAGAGCAGCTGCCTGCTTGAGGTTTGTTTTTCCTGCGGTATCAAAAATATTTTTTGATTTGATTTCATTTAATATTTTTTCAGAGAATTCCTTGTCATTAGGACCCCCGAATATGATAATATTATACTTGCTGCACAATCTTTTGGTTAATTCTGTGTACTTTTCAACAGGCCATCGCTTGTTGCTCATCTCCTGGCCTGGATTTTTTGCTCCTCCAGGTATAATGCC
>JAGVIO010000167.1 GCA_020056025.1 archaeon | reverse complement strand
CTTGTCAAAATGATGTTTTTTCATATATGCTGTGAAGACATTTGTAACACCAGGGTCAAAGCCGCTTCCCAGCAAAGCCATAAGGCCTTTTTCCTTAAACCTGTCATGATAAGCCCACTGCCATTTGTATTCAAATTTTGCAACATCCCTTGGCTCATAGTTTGCAGTGTCAAGGTAATGGACTCCTGTCTCTAGGCAAGCATCCATGATTGTCAAATCCTGGTAAGGAAGCGCGACATGCAACACTAATTGGGGTTTTTCTTTTCTGATCAAATCAACAAGTTCATTTTTATTGTCAGCATCAACTTTTGCGATGTTTATTTTCCTGTTTTCAAGCTCTTCAACCTGCTTTGCAATCCTCTCACATTTTTCCAATGTCCTGCTTGCAAGGGTTATTTCTGAAAATACTTCTGGAACTTGCGCACATTTGTGCGTTACTACCCCTCCGACTCCGCCTGCTCCTATGATTAACACCTTGCTCATTTTTATTACCCCCTATTTTAAACAAAATTTGTAGCTTAACAATTTGTAGATAAGCTTTGCAGCCAGAAAATCAGGCGCTTTGTTATTTTTATTAGGGCACAGCTCAACAATGTCAAACCCTACAACATTCCTTTCTCTGAAAACATTTCTCATTAATTCAAGGACATAATACCATTCTAATCCGCCTGGCTCTGGAGTTCCTGTTGAAGGCATTATTGACGGATCAAATACATCTAAATCAATTGTTAAATAAACTTTTTCTGATAATTTATTAACTATTTTTGGAATATATTTTTCATTGTTATGCATATCTTCAGCAAAAAATACCTTGCTGACATCCATTTGCTGCAGCTCAGAAACATCCATACTCCTTATTCCTGCCTGGACAATTGTGCATAATTCTTGTGCTCTCGCCATCACACATGCATGATTGTATTTTGAGCCATGGTAGCTGTCTCTCAGATCAGAATGAGCGTCAAGCTGCAGCACAGACATATCTGAACAATAAGCAGCATGAGCCTGGATTGCGCCAATGCTGACAGAATGCTCGCCGCCTATAACAACAGGAAATTTACATCCTTTGATATTCATTTTAACCCTTCGCTTCACTAATTTTACCATTTCAGATGGAGGTATTGGATGAAGCTTTTGCCTTACTTTTTCTTCTAATGAGGATGGCTGCAAAACAGGGCTGTCAGTAAATATTCCTTGCCTATACGCTTCTGAGTTTGTCTCAATGTCATAATTCTCAAGAGCATGAGATGCTTCAAGGATTGCAGCAGGGCCTTTGTCAGCTCCTTTGATCCATGTGCTTGTTCTATCATAAGGAACAGGAATAATAACAATCTTAGAATTCTCTTTTTTCTGGTATTTTGGTGGAAAATCCCCAAATGTAGTGTGGCTCATTTTCTAAACATAACTCCTTTTTCAATGACAAATGCTACCACCCCTAAAAATAATTTTGTTCAGTGCTTTTTAAAGTTTATTGTGCTCTAGAGCTACATCCTACAAGAACTTCCTGCTTGACTTCTCCTGTTTTTGAATCAAGTATCGGCACAACATAATTTGTGAAGCATAAAGCGACCAATGCAGTCCCGTATCTTTTGTTTGGCTTGAAGCTTTCTATTATTATTCTTTCGCCTTTCAGGTCAAAATGCTCATAACCATTTGTATAGAGCTCTTGGAGCATAAGCCCTAATTGTTTTTTAGCTACTTCTTCTGTATCGGTGCCGTGATACTCACAGACTAATCCACCATACCTTTTTCCTGTTTTTCTTTCTTGCAGCCAGCCAAAAATCACGCCCGCTGTAACAGTATCTGCTAGCTTATCCTTTTCCCTGTCATAATTATGCACAGCCATTATTGTTTCCATCACAGAGCCATGTACAAGGTTTTTAGGCTTTTTTGTCTGCGTTGCAATTTTTGGAAGTATTGAAGAATAAGTCATGATATTGCACATCTCAATTCCTGCTTTGTGCAGTGCAAGGTGATAGGATCCGGCATGATCTATTATATCACTTTCACCTGTTCCTGTTGCAATAAAAAAATCTTTCGGTATCCTGTTGCCAATCAACAATTCAGAAATGTCACTCATCTGTCACCCTCTCTTTTTATCGTAAAACTATCATTAGAATTAAATAAGCTTTTCTTGCTCAGATGCAAAATTTTAGAATGAATGTATCCACCCATTTTTTTATCTTAATAAATTTCAACCCCTCTGTTTTGAATCCTGAAAAATAATTAGGTATTTAAATCTATTGTTTTTGATGCATGGTTGCATAATTGTTTCATACCTTCGGCTTTAGCCGAAGTTTAAGTCTCGGCGTATGCCATCATCCTTTCATACAGGATGAATTTTCT
>JAGVIO010000236.1 GCA_020056025.1 archaeon | reverse complement strand
TTCTTTCTTATGCTCAGCTTTTGGCACTGCTTTTTGCTCAGCTACTGCTGCTTTCATTTCTTCTTTTTTCTCAACACCAAACTTCACTGATTTGACAGAAGGAACCATCTCTTTTACTTTTTCCTCAACCATCTGCTGTATCTCTTTAGGCATCTCTATCTTTGTCCTTATTGTTACAGCTCCGTTTGCAGCTTCGACTTCTGCCTTTATGTTGAAATTCAGCCTTAAAACAGAAATAACTTTGTCTTTGTCATCAGTGACTAGCTTTGAAACCTTTATTATATAGGTGACATTCTTGCTTGACAATGGATTGTTGAAGTCAACAAGGCATCTTCCGCCTGTTGCTGTCTTTATTATTCCTATATGGCCGTCGATATTGATCTGCATGCCTGGCTGGGGCATCATCCCTTGTTTCTTGAATGCAGCAAAAGGTATCATCCTTATCAGCTTTGCATCTTTCTTGCCAAACGCCTTTTCAGGAGGCAAATTGATCGTGTATTCTTTTCCGACTTCTTTGCCGACAATCTCTTCTTCAAGCCCTTTCAGCAATTGCCCTTCGCCGACACAGACAACCACTGGCCCGAATTCCATCTTTTCATCAAAAAGGTCGGATTCTTTTGCTGTCCTGACATCTGTTGTGTCAAATATAATGTTTTCGTCTGTAAGCTTTCCAGTGTATTCAAGCTCTACAAAATCCTTGTTTTTTATTGCTGGCATGTTGAATTAAATTTTTATCTCTTGTTTTTAAATGTTATTATTTGCAACAATAAAATATTTAAAGAAATACTCTACTCTGAAGTAATTATGGAAGAAAATGATACAGAAGAAAAAAAGAAGACTCTAGAAGAGAAAGAGAAGAATTTAGAAGAAAAAAAGAAGAATTTAGAAGAAAAAAAGAAGAGTATAGAAGAAAAGCTGAAGGATCTAGAATCTCTTCTTGTTGATGGCCCTGATCTCTTTGCTGAATTAAGGCGACTTGCAGCGCTTGAGAAGAAGATTTCTGAGAAAAAAGTTCTAATATTTGGTGATGAAGACTTTCAGAAATATAATAATCTAGTGCGCCCAATGCAGCTTCTTTCATATGATGATGTTCGGGAACTGGGAGGATATTTCATAAATTTTTATGAGAGTTTAAATTCAGCATTCGGTATGCTTAAAGAAAAATCTGCAAAATATGATAATTATCCTAAACTTGCAAATGAGCTTCTTGCGCAATTAAGGCAAGTATGCACTGGCAGCGCATTTACAACCATAGCTCCTATTATCGAAAATTATTTCCTGCAGAAACAAAGGCAGCTGAAAATGCTTGCAGAGCCAAAGCCAGGCAATCAAAACCCAAATGAAAATAAAGAAGCAGTTCCTGCAGAGCAGCCAGAATATAGAAGGAAGTGTATAGGAAATATTGAAGATTTAAAAATACCTGATGCACAGCTTGACGAATCTACAGAAGCAGAAAAGCCAAGCAAATAATCACTTTCTCTTCTTCACAAACTCAATTATCTTCCTGACAACTGCATCAGGAGTAAGTTTTGTGTCATCAATCACAAGCTCAAACTTCTTTAGGTCATAAGGATTCAGGCCATAATACTGCATGTATCTTTTTTTCTCAGACTCTTCTCTTCTTTTCATGTCTGCTTTGGTGTGCTCAAGAGTCACACTCTGCTCTTTCCTTATTGTGTCTCCGAATACCCTTCTTGCCCTTTCCTCAAAATCTGCGTCGAGAAATATCTTTATAGAATTGGGTATGAAATGGAAGCCAAGCCTTGAATCAATCACAAAATTATCCTCTTCCATCCCCAGGTCAATCTGCCTCTGGTCCAGCTCCTCGTCAATGCTTCTGTCTTTTTCAGCAATTTTGGAAAGCTCAAGCAAAGAGATCTTCCTTTCCTCTGCCATCTCGCGCATGAAATCTCCGTTGGAATAATGTACATAGCCCAAGATATGCGCAAGTTTCTTTGCTACCGTGCTCTTTCCAGAGCCAGTTGTTCCGCCGATTGTTATTATCATACCTCTCAGGTTTTTGCCTGTTATTTATAAAATTAATCAAATCCTGCAAAGAATTTTGTATCCGGCTTGTGACGAATCTTATTTTTAATTTTATCATTTTAAAATAGTAAATTACAATAAACTTTTTATATTAGTAGATTTTTATCATCATTAATCAATTATATTATTGAATATTAAAATCCTTTAAAGGGGGTATGAAAAATGAACAAATGGATAATAGTAAGTTTGATAGCACTGATGTTTCTGATGAGCGGCTGCGCACTTTCAGATTATATTGCCGGCAACATGCCTGCAAACGAGAATCCGACCGAGGCAGATTTACTGAATCCTGACATAGGGGATAATTCTGATGATATTAATGTTGATGATATTGATAAGACTATAAATGAGCTTGAAACAAATGAGACAGAAGTTAATGCAACAGGCGAGGAGAAGACAGAAGATAAAACAGCAGAAACAACTGAAGCAGAAGTAAAGGACACAGAAAAGGAAGTGGCTCAACCAGTTTCAGAAAACGTTGACGAAGGCTCATTCCTGAAGATATCTATAAAAGAAAATGAATTGGTAAGACTGAAGCCAAAGGCAAAAGACGCAGATGAAGACAAGATAGTATACAAGTTTTCAGAGCCATTGAATTCCAACGGCGAGTGGAAGACAAATTACGGCGATGCAGGAAATTATATCATCACAGTAACAGCATCTGACGGCAAGCTTACAACATCAAAGAAAGTATTGCTGACAGTCCAAAGAGTAAATGTTCCTCCTGTGATTGAAGGAGTTGAAAGCAAGATCAATGCAAATGAAGGCGATGTCCTTACTCTTGCTCCAAAGATCAATGATCCAAACGGAGACCTGGTGACTGCCACAATAAGCGATCCTTTTGACAGCAAAGGCGTATGGAACATAGGATATAAAGACCATGGAACTTATAATATCACAATCTCTGCAACAGACGGCGAGCTTAAGACAGAAAAGTCAGTAGTAGTCATTGTAAAGA
>JAGVIO010000191.1 GCA_020056025.1 archaeon | reverse complement strand
TTATCTTTTTTGAAAAAACATCTTTGCCTGTGAGCAACTTATCATTCTCCAAATCATAAGAATGCAATGGAAGCAATATTTCGTCTAAGTTTCCTTTAAAGCCGACTATAATCTCTTCATTTATCAAATCGCCATTTGAATTCATCTTAACATAAAGATTTTTTGACTTTGCATATTTCACAAGCTCAACAATGTCTTTTCTTAGCACAGGCTCTCCGCCGGTGAAACGCACAGAAGGAATTCCTTCATAAGCTACTTTGTCAATTATCTTTTTCATTAGTTCTGTAGAAATCTCTTTGTCAGGCCTGTTATTCAATGCAAATGAATTCTTATTGAAGCAGAAAGCGCAGTTTAGGTTGCATTTTCCTGTTGCTTCTATCTTGATTTCAGAAGGGATTTCTTTTACAGTAACGAACTCTGAGTCACTATATTTTTCAGGATACTCTTTCCATGTTCCTTCGCAAACATGATCAAATTTGCAATTCATGCACTGCCAAAATTTATTTTTACCGTCGGCAAGCCTCTGCTGTTTATAGCTATTTGTTGCAAATTGTGTCCCTCTAACTTCTGTCTCAGGCATGATTCGCTCAGAGATGTATTTTTCATACCCTTTCATAAGGCAATAAGGCATTGCCTCAGCCATTACGATTTTTCCTGCATCAATTCCTATCTGCAATGCTTTGTGTATGTAAGGTGCAGCTTCAGAAATCTTCGGCACCACTTCGTCAAAATTCTCCATTGCATTGCCGATAGGATGCACAAATGCAAACTGGAACTGGTCAACATTTAGCTCAACGAGAAGCTCAGCAATCTTTGGCAAGTCTTTGTAATTCTTCTTTGTCACGACTGTATTTGTCAATACATAAGCTCCTAAAGATTTCAGGTTCTTTATGCCTTGTGTTGTCTGCCTGAAGCTTCCAGGAGACCTTGTCAAGTAGTCATGCTGCTTTTCGCAATAGCCATGCAGTGCAGGAGAAAACTCAGTTGCCCCTGCTTCTATTGTTTTCTTGCAGAATTCTAAAGAAGAAAACATCCTTCCGTTTGTCTGTATCTGGATGATTTGATAGCCTAATCCTTTTGCAAATTTTACAATGTCAAAGAAGTCTTTTCTTATGGTTACTTCTCCGCCAGTCAGCACAACACCCTGGCAGCGTTTTCTAGAATCAATCAGGTCTTTCTTAATTTCATCAAAAGTCCTGTTGCCTTTGCATTTATTGTTAGCTTGCACGCAGAAAATGCAGTTGTTATTGCAAATAAACCCTGTTTTGATATCGACTCTTTTGGTTATGGCCATAATAAACAAGAAGCAAACCCTATTTAAAATTTTATTGCTCAAATGCCTTTTATTTTTATAGAATTATTTCTGCAGAATTCAGTGCAACAATAGCAATTTATGCATTTTTCATAGTCAATTTCAAATTTATCGAGATTTATCGCCTTTTCAGGGCATCTTATCAGGCAAGATTCGCATCTTGTACATTTTTCTTTATTGATTATTAATTTAAGCTTGCCTTTATGCTTAAAATTAGGATGTTTTTCAAAATCAAGGCATATCCTATTTTCATCGCCTAAAATTTCAAGCCCTTTGGTTAATTCACCGATATTACTAAATCCTGAAATAGTAGGTATATCTAAAGGCTTATGATTAGTTATTTTTGCAGCAGCAATATCTACAAATAACGGGCTTTGGCCTGTTAAAATAAAGCCCAAATTCCTTGCCTTTCCGTCTAACGGGCCTTCGCCTTCCTGAACATCTATCATATCAACAATATTCAGTTCAGGGTTTATCACATTTGATATATCAATTAATGCTTTTGAAAATTGATGCCTGTCCTCAAAATCATGATGGCATTTTTGCCTAAAACTTTCTTCAACAAATCCATAAGAATTTTTAATTGCGCATGTCAAATATGTGATTGGGTGCGTCTTAAGCTTAGGCAGATTGATTATTACGTCGAAAAAAAGTATTAATTCAGATACAATTGCACTATCGAGAACAAGATTTTCGCCAACTTTCTTTTCAATAAATCCGAAACGTTCGGTATTAATATAAGGGATATTGGTTTCATCAAGTATTTTTTTAATTCCTGTTTTCAAAAGCGCCTCTTTTCCTGCATTTTCCACAACGTATACATTAGGCGTATGCTCCTTAACTAGTTCAATGATTGCTCTCAAAAATAAGGGATTTGTTGTCGCGCATCTATCAGGAGAGACAGGAGCCATTAAATTTGGCTTTATGGCCACCATTGAATTTTTAGGTATATATTTTTCAAATCCTCCTAGCAATTGCACAGACTTCAGAATATTCTCTTTCACATTTGAATAATTCTCTGAAATTATTAAAGCAACTTTTGATTCAGATTGAGAGTTTTGTTTATTTGCTTCTGATATTGGCATTCCGCAACAAACAGTGCCGAATCTGCACTTTAGGCAGCTTATATTCATCAGTTTTCTAATTGTATATTTTTCAGTATCAACATAAGGATGATATTTGGCAGATATCATGCAATAAGGTAGCCTTATTTTTACCTTAAACTGGTGTTTGAGCAATTCAACAGAATCTTCTATTTGCCTTTTTGCTGAAGAGTAATCTATCACTGATTTTGAGCCAATAAAATCTATGAAATAATCAGGATAGGAAATTACCACTTGTTGCATGTTTCTAATATTTTCAGCTATAAGTTCAGACATAGTCAGAAGCAATCCAGGATTATGCTCATTGACAATTATCCTTAACTCTATGTTTAATGCTGGTTTAGAAATCATCTCTGTTTCTCTAACGCAATCCTGCAAGGCGATTAGGTTATGAATCTCATTAAGTTGGTATAAAGGAATAATTATTCTTAAGTTTTTTATCAAAGACAATCTTAGCAGAGCATTATAGTCTGAAACGCTGTTTGCAAAGAGATTTATTCTTGCATTGGGCAATTTGATATTAATAAAGGAAAGGATTTCTAAAAGGTCGTTTCTCTTTAATGCTTCTCTGCCTGCAATCATTATAGTGCCAGGATTTTCAGATATCGAAATTTTTCGGATTATGTCTGTAGTGGAACTATTGCAATAATGGTGTTTTGTGCTGCATTCTTTATCAAAAATAAGGCGCAACATTTTTATTTTTCAGCCATCAATAGTTGCAAGCTATCGTATATCTTAAGGGACCTCATCTCATAAGGGTTTCTTGCAAAAGAAGCAAAAAGGGTCTTAACCTTGTATTTCCTGCAGAATCGAATGTTCTGCATCATCCTTCCGAGGATTTGCGCTCTTTTCAGCCTTTCGGAATTCAGCAGCAATGAAAACGAAAATCCTATTATTATTCCGTTCTCCCTTGCAATATTGCACAAAACTTGATTCAGCCCAGAAATCCTATAATGGAACTTATCTTTCTTCGGATTTGTCTCAAAATTAAATATAAGATTTGGCTTTAATCTCTCAAGTACATACTGGTCTTTGTCAGATGATTCTGTTATTACAAAATTGCATTTCTGCTTTGCACGAAGAATGTCTTTGTCTTTTGCTATCAAAGCAATATTCAATTTGACTTTTGTCTGTTTCTGCAATTCGTCTAATTTTGCCTTGATTTGTTTAACATCACAGCCATAATTGTAAGCCAAATACAATTCCTTTGTTCCTAGCTTTTCAGCTATCTCGATGAATTCTTTCTCATTTTTGTTTGGAAAAGCAATATCCATTTTTCATCCTTTTATCTTTGATAGTATCTGGCAAGTCATGCAAACCTCTTTTCTTGCAGGCTCGCCGCAGTTACTGCAATATGCTTGTTTATCAGAAGATTTATATTTTTTCTTTAGCTCAGGCAAAATTCTCAAAAACCATTTGATTATGTTCTTATGCGTCCCTCTGTGCTTCTCTTCATATTTTGAAAGCAGTTCGTCAATTGTGCATCTGTATACTCCTGTCCTGCACGGACATGTTCCATACTTTACAGGAAAATTGTGCGATTTTGAATATTCAACAATATCTTTTTCTTCAACAAAATACAAAGGTTTTATTCGCGGAACAAGCTTCTTGTCAAAATTTGTTCCAGACATCGGCCCTTGCCTTGATAAAATCTCAAGATTGTTCTTGAAAAGATTCATCATAACAGCCTGAGCTTCATCATCAAGATTATGCCCCGTTGCAATAACATCTGCCTTTAGCTTCCGTGCATATTTGTTCAGCAGATATCGTCTTAAAACACCGCATATTGTGCATGAATTAAGATTGATCCCTTTTGATTCTAGCAATGATTTGATATAGCACACAGAATAACCAAACTCTTCTCTGAACAACACTACTTTTAATCTAATATTATACGCTTTGCAAAATCCTTTGAGATTCTCTATGTTATTTTTAGTATAATCTCCTATTTCAGGATCAACTGCGATTGCTTCTGGATTGTAGCCTAACTTGTTTAGAATATATAAAGCAGTAGTTGAATCTTTGCCTCCTGAAGAAGCAACAAGAATCTTATCTTTCTTTGTAAATAGCTTGTACTTTTCAATTGTCTGCTTAACTTTTTGTTCAACCTTATCCATGTTGTTAGTTAATCTCAAAGATTATATAATACTTATCTTCCAAACGAAATTTCACAATCTTGTTGAACATAGAAAGCCAGAAAAAGATACCTACTTTTATACTTATTTTTTATTTAAGCAGATTTATTTATTTATTAAATAGTTTAATTTTTAGATACATTTTACCAATAAATATACTTATTTTATTATATTTTAATCATAAATTACCAAAAGAGCAACATTGCTGCATTTTCCACTCTATTAAATAGTATTTCCATAGGAAATCAGGGGGTTATCATCACAAAAATATATCCATTCAATTGAAACCATTTATAAATACATATATTTATAAATCAAAGTGCATTTATAAAGGACATTGGGGGCATTATTAACTTGTTTTGCTGAATTATACTCAAAAATCCAAATAAAAGAAGTATGAGGGGGATTTAAATGGCTAAAAAAGAAACACCAACAGAAAAAGAGATAAAAGTGGTAAATATCGTCGTAAGCACTTCTCTGGAACATGATATTCCGCTAGAGAAAATGGCTGCAACACTTTCTAACACAGAATACAATCCAGAGCAATTTCCAGGATTAATTATAAGAATCAAAGATCCAAAGACAAGCGCATTAATTTTTAGCTCAGGAAAAGTTGTCTGTACAGGCGCAAGAAGCATGGAAAAAGTCCACGAATCAATAAAGCAGATAATCAAGAGCTTGGAAAAGATAAATGTCAAGATAACAATCAAGCCAGATATAAAAATCCAGAATATAGTTGCTTCTGGTTCAGTTGGCATGGATTTAAACCTAAATGTGCTTGCTATGAAGCTTCCTAACACAGAATATGAGCCAGAACAGTTTCCAGGTCTTGTTTACAAGCTTAAGGAAGCAAACGCAACCTTCCTCTTGTTCAGCAATGGTAAAATAGTCTGCACAGGCACAAAGAGCGAAGCAGAAGCGCACAAAGCACTGGACATGTTGGTAGAAAAGCTCAAAGAAGTCAAGAAGAAGTAAAAACTTCGTTTTATTTTTCTTTCATATACCACTGGTCACTGGACAATCACCTGGCTAAGATATTTAAACAACATTTGCCTTATTGAAATAAAATGGAAACATCAGACCAAATTCATATGTTTGGAGAATTTTTTGAAACGAATTATAAGTCACAGATAACCTATGGCATAAGAGAAGGTAAGAATTTCTTAATAATTGATTTTGCAGAACTTGCCAAATTCGATGTTGACCTTGCTCATGACCTGTTAGACCACCCTGAAAATGTAATTGATGCAGCGCAAGATGCATTAAAAAATATGGCTGATGTTGAGGTAAAGAAATTCAACATCCGCTTCAAAAACCTGAGCCAAGACCAAAAGATTCCGATAAGAAACATCAGAAGCGAACATATTGGCAAATTTATTAGCCTAAGCGGGATTGTGAGGCAAAAATCAGATGTCAGGCCTCAAGTAACTTCTGCAAGGTTTGAATGCCCTGCCTGCAACACTATATTCAATGTTCTTCAGCTTGAAGAAAGCTTCAAAGAGCCGACAAAATGCGGCTGCGGAAGAAAAGGCAAGTTCAGGCTGTTGTCAAAAGAGCTGGTTGATGCGCAGATGCTGACATTGGAAGAAGATCCTGAAAATCTTGTTGGTGGAGAACAGCCAAAGAGGATGAAAGTGCTCCTTAAGTCAGATCTTGTAAGCCCAATGAGCGACAAGAAGACAAATCCGGGAAGCAGGGTGTTAGTCAATGGAATGGTAAAAGAGATTCCAATAATGAATAGCAAAGGCGCACAGTCAATAAGGTTTGATCTGAATGTTGATGCTAATTATATTGAAGCAATGCAGGAAGATTTTTATGAGGTAGAGATTGCGCCTGAAGAAGAGGAGAAAATTAAATTGCTTGCAAAAGATCCTAAGGTATATGAAAAATTAGTTTCTTCAATGGCTCCTTCGATTTATGGTTATGAAAAAGTAAAGGAAGCATTATTGCTCCAGTTGATGGGCGGCCTTGGCAAAGAAAGAAGCGACGGTGTAAAAACAAGAGGGGATATGCATATTCTTCTCGTCGGAGATCCTGGCGCGGGAAAGAGCCAATTATTGAAAAGGGTTGCGATAATTGCACCAAAGGCGAGGTTTGTCAGCGGAAAAGGCGCAAGCGGTGCAGGCCTGACAGCAGCAGTTGTCAAGGACGAGTTTTTGAAAGGCTGGAGCTTGGAAGCAGGAGCATTGGTCTTGGCAAACAAAGGAATTTGCTGTATTGACGAGATGGATAAGATGACAAAAGAGGATTCCTCTGCAATGCATGAGGCACTCGAACAACAAACTATTTCTATCTCAAAAGCAAACATCCAGGCAACATTGATTGCAATGACAACAGTGCTTGCAGCAGCTAACCCTAAACTCGGAAGGTTTGATCCCTATAAGCCAGTTGGTGAGCAGATAGATATGCCTCCTGCATTGATCAGCAGATTTGACCTTATATTTACAATCAAGGATATTCCAGATGTAGTAAAAGATGAAAAATTAGCAAGACACGTACTTGGCCTGCATAAAGATCCAAATATAGGAGAAGCTGAAATTCCAACAGCTTTCCTAAGGAAATATATTGCTTACATGCGCCAACGCTGTCACCCTAAATTGACAGATGGTGCATTAGAAGAGATAAAAAATTACTATGTCAAGATGAGAAACCAGGAAGTTTCAAAAGAGGGTGGAATGAAGGCAATTGCAATCACAGCAAGACAGCTTGAAGCCCTTGTCAGGTTTGCTGAGGCATCTGCAAAAGTAAGATTGTCTGATAAGGTTACAAAAGCAGACGCAAAGCGCGCAACAGATTTGCTTCATTTCTGCCTGAGCGAGATAAGCATTGACCCAGAGACAGGAAAGATTGACATTGACAGGATAACTTCAGGGATCACATCCACTCAGAGGAACAGGATAGTTGTTGTCAAGGAACTGATTGAGGAGCTGGAAAATAAGATTGGAAAAACAATACCGCTGGACGAGCTGATCAAAGAAGCCAAGGCAAAAGGTATTAAAGAGAATGAGATAGATGATATCATTGACAAGCTGAGAAGGAGCGGCGATATTTTCCAGCCAAAGCCTAACTTTATCCAAAGGATGTGAGTAGCAGATGGCAGAACAGCAAAAAAGGCCAGTTGCATACAAGCTTCAGATAAAGGATATTCTTAACAGCAGATATATGAAAGAAGAAGGCTGGAATCTTAATTATTTTCTGTTGAACAATGTAAAGGTATCAAGAGTAAATGTAACAGGCATTGTGCTGTCTAAATTTGCAGAAGAGTCAGCTGGCTACAGCTCGATTGTTATTGACGACGGAACAGGAAATATCCAGATAAGGTTTTTTGAGAGCAGCAGTGCACTGAAAGATTTATGCATAGGCGATGCTGTTTTGGTCATAGGCAGGCCAAAAGAATACGGAGCAGAAAAATACCTTGTTCCAGAGATTATTAAAAAAATTGAAAACAAAGCATGGCTGAAATACCGAAAAGCAGAATTAGAGATGCCTTTGGTTGGTAAGGAAATTCATAAAGAGCAGGAAGTCTGTGAGGAAAAATATAACCAGCCAAGCCAGTCAGATATGATAGTTGATTTTATCAAGAAAAACGACAAAGGCAATGGTGCTGATTACAAAGACCTTCTTAAGATAAAAGATGCTGAAAAAACAATAGAGCTTTTGCTGAAAGATGGGAATATCTTTGAAGTCAAGCCAGGAAAATTCAAGGTTCTGGAATAATTAGAACAGCAGCGGAGTGATAAATACTTCTATAAAAGCGGCAGCAGCCAATATTATTACAGAAGCAATGATCAGATTTGTTGAGTCCAGAATCATTTTTTCAAAATTTTTTGTTCCCAGCTTTTCGCTCATCACAGCAATGGATATTAATCCGCCTGCGACAGCTGCGATAAAATAAGCAAGTATTTCAGGAATTCCATGCAGCATATACCTCAGGAAACCTAGGGATAGGATATGCAGATAAGAAGCAACCTTAGTAAATCCCAGCGTGCTAGAATAGTTTTCAAGGTTTGTCCTGACAAAATTGCCGATTGCAGTTGAAATTACAGAAGCATTCCATGTCAGGATAAATATCGCTCCTGCTCCGTATAAGAAAGAGAACAGCGTGCACAAAACAAGCACTTTGATGTTGTTAAGGAAGATATTTATTAGTGTGTTTGATATGAAATTCCCGGATATCTTGGTATTGATTGCTTCTATTGTGGTTGATTGGACATTGAAAATTGAATGTACTAAGCTTCCTGGCAGTATAAGATACCAAAAGCAGTAAGCAGCTGTAAACCCTAAAAATAAAAGCATGAGGTAAAGAAAAACCTTGCCATGTTCAACTAAAACTCTTTTTTCTTCAGCTATTTTCAGATCAAGGACAGCTTCTTCTTTTATTGTGTTGTAAACCAAAGGCAGGCAGCCAAGCACAGTTATAAAAACCATGATCATGCTTGCCTGTTCCTTGAAAATCCAGTTTGCAAGGAACAGCCCTGCAGTGGCATAGACAAATCCTATAAAGAACAGCTGAAGAGGCTTCTGTTTTGCCCTAAAGGGATTTGTCAATAATTCTAACACCATCTTACAGATTTCAGCTTTTTATAGGTATATAAACTTTTTGCTGTCTCAATAGGGAATTTGGGTTTAAAAGAATATATTTAAATATAGCCTGATGTTTGCCAGGAGATATGGATTATGAAAAAATGCTTGAAAAGGCAAGGAAAGAATTGCCAGAATCAATACTGAAATCAGAAAGGTTCGAGATCCCTAAGGTCAAAGGCCATATCCAGGGCAATAAGACAATAATAACAAACTTTGTCCAGATAGCAAATGCTTTCAGGAGAGAGCCAGAGCATCTTCTGAAATATGTTCTAAAGGAGCTGGCAACACCGGGTGAATTGGACAAGGGAAAAGGCATCCTGATAATCGGAAGAAAGATAAGCTCATCAAGTGTGAATGAAAAGATTGCAGATTATGCGCATGAGTTGGTTATCTGCAAAGAATGCAAAAGGCCTGACACGCAGCTCTTCAGGGAAGATAAGATCTGGTTCATAAGATGCCAGGCATGCGGCGCAAAATATCCAGTCAGGGTCAAGGTTTAATTCTATGATAGTCAGGCAGCATATTACACCAGACAGAAGGCTGATGTTGACTGTCTGTGATTCTGAATTAAAAGGCAAGAAGTTTGACAATGGCAAAATCTGCCTTGATTTATCAGCAGAATTCTTCAACGACAAAGAGCTTGAAGAAAAAGAAGTAGAGAAACTGATGAAACGTGCTTACATGCTG
>JAGVIO010000051.1 GCA_020056025.1 archaeon | reverse complement strand
TCTGTAAATCTTTGATTTCCATTTCAAGAAGATGTTTAGAGTAAGGTTTTAAAAATCTTTGTATTTTTTGAAATTTATACAGATAAATGGAATTTAGAAATTTTTATTGGCCGCCCTTTGACTGCTGCAAATACAAAAGTAGGGCGGTAATGATTCAAAAGGCATCATCCTCGCCAGCCTGCATGGAGATTTTTCATTTCCGTCTGTTCTGATTTCCGCAACCTTTATATATTACTAAATATATTCCTATTATATATTAAAAATCAATTAAGGAATACAAAAAGTAATATGATAATCTACAACGCAAACCATAAGATGCTGAAAGAGAGGATAAAAGAAGCAGAAGACATCCTTAAAGACATCTCTGCAAAGACTGTTTTCATAACAGGCTCATTCCTTTTCAAAAAAAAATACAAAGATATTGACCTATTCATAATAACAAGAAGCAAAAAGGAATTCAGGAGCAAAAACAAAAAAGTGAACATAACAAAAATCCCTTTCAACAATTTGCATTCGCTGTTCTGCCATTCAGTATCAAAAAGCTGCATTTCAAAGAACATCCTTCCGGAAAAGCCGCTAAGGGTCACGATGTCAGACTATTGGGATATAATAAATGAGGCTGTTCCAACAATATACAACGAAAAAAGGAATTTCAGGAAAATAATCCGTTATCTTGTTCTTTACACAGAATATTTCCTCAAAGGAGAGGTGCTTGACACATTCAGCCTGACAGAAGCAGTAAACAATTTCAGGGATTATAAGGATGTGCTGGAATACATAAAAAGAGAAGTTCCGAAAGCAATTGCAAAGCATAAGAACAGGGCATATCTTAAAAGATATTTCTACACAATGGCTGGCTTCTACAAAGATTTGCTGAATTACGAAAGCCATAAATATCTGTATGACCTTACGCATGAAATAATAAAAGAGGCAGCATATGGTTGAGCAGGAAACATTCAAGAAGGAGCTAAGGAAAAGAATTGCGCAGGATTATGATATAGAGTTTCTCGGAGACAATTTTGATGGCATCTGCAGGCAGATATCAGATTCACAGGCAGAAAAGATTTATGCATGGGTAGAAAAAGTCATCAAAGAAGAAATCTATCCTATACCTAAGACATCTGACAGGAAGTATAAGCAGTGGCATGCATATCAGCTGCTGACTTTTGTTAATAAGCTGAATATAAACAGCAAAGAATACAGGATATTGCTCATCAAGCTGAAGAATTCATTCTATATAGAATTCCATCTGGGAACACATAAATATTATGACAAGCTTAGAAGCAGGCTGGACCTGACTCCAAAAAAATATTAGCCTCGCCAATATCTCTCCTGCATTTGTTTGTGGCGAGCCAATAAAACTCTAGATTTCTGTCCTGAGATTGCTCTTTAATATTATCCTCTGCACAATCCTGTCTTTGCCAGAATGCTTTGCCTTGTACAGTGCATCATCTGTCTCTTTCAATAGATCATTGACAGCAATATTGTCCATGCACACAGCAAGCCCTGCAGAGATAGTCACTCTTCCGTTTGGCTGTGTTTCCCTTCCAAAGAAAGGATGTTCCTTTATTTCTTCCTTTATTTTCTTTGCGATCTCAAAAGCATCATATTGTTTTGTATTGGGCATCAGGATAATAAACTCTTCTCCACCATATCTTCCGACAGAATCACTCTCTCTTAAATTTTTCATGATTATTTCAGACAGCTCCTTAAGCAAAACATCTCCTTTAGGATGCCCATAAGTGTTATTATACTTCCCAAAATTGTCAATATCCATCAAAACCAAAGAAACAGGTTTTTCAACACTGAGCTTTTCAGCAATTGCTTTCTCCAATAACTCCATGAAATATCTCCTGTTAAAAGCTCCTGTCAGCTTGTCAGTGATTGCCAATTCCTGAACCTGCTGGAATTTCTTTGCATTTGAAACAGCAATTGCAACCTGCTCTGCGACAACAGATATGAATTCAACCTGGTAATCCTTTATTGAATTTGAGAAATCTCCGAAAAGATTCACTGTTCCAATCACTTTCTCTTTAGATATTAAAGGAAATGAAAGCAATGAATTGTATTTTTCATGCACATTCATGCTGAACCTTTTCTGCAGGTCATGGATTATGACAGCCTTTTTCTCG
>JAGVIO010000235.1 GCA_020056025.1 archaeon | reverse complement strand
GTGCTTTTTAGGCAATACCCATATTTCATAATGATACTGCGATGCATACGGCGCAAAAGCAACCCAATCCTTGTTTTCATAGCACCTTCTATGGGAATTCTTTTCAGACTCGATTATCCTGCAGTAAGGGCAGTAGTTGTAATGGATTATTGCATCAAGCTTTTCCCTGATGAACGGAGGAATGAAATTTATCGCAATCAGCTGTGAATGCGTGTGTACAATGGATGTACCTGCTTCTTTTCCTGAATTCTTGAAAACAGCCACAAATTTTATCAGGCTGTCTTTCATCAGCTCATTTGTCCTTTGCCTATACATCTTAAAGATATCTGCTATTTCTGATTCATTCAAATCCCAGAGCTGCTTATTATGATCAGGAGTTTCAACAAGAATCTCATGCGAGCCGTATGCGCATGAATAAGTATAGAATTGGTTATCTGTCTGGATGTATGGCTTCAAATTGCCTTCGCAAATCTTGTCAACAGCTGCGAACTTGTTTGGAAAAACTCTTATTTTCCATTTTCCTGTCTTGTCATTCTGCCTTGCGATCTCTGCAGGTGTATTGCTTTCATTGCCAGGGCAGAAATAGCAGATTTCCACTTCTTTGGACTCGACTGATGCAAACTGATGAGGCCTTTTGCCTCTTGAAGGAGAGATTATTACAAACCTGTCTAAAATGTAATCTTTCCTGATCTCCATCTATTCAACCTCTTTTTTGCTTATTTCTCTAATTTATTTTTACTTGCTTATTTTCTATAAACTATTTTCCTTTACTTCTTTTCTCTAACTTATTTTCCCAAGGAATCTGATTTGCTCACTTCTGCTTTTTGCTGATTGCCAAATTATGGGCTTCGATATAATTCCCGCTCAGGATCTTCCAGTCAGCAAGGCTTGCTATTCTTTTTGCCTCAATCTTGTTCTTTACTCTTTCTTCTTTTGAGAAATGGGCAAACCTGTACATGAAACTTGCAAGGTCCTTGACAATCTCATCATCTGTCCTGTCCATACGCTTGAGCACGAAAACACCTGGATATTCTTTTTCTTTTTCCCTGAAGATATATCTTCCAAAGCCAGCCATGTCTGTTGTTACTGAAGATACGCCTAATGCTGCTGCTTCCAACGGCGTATATCCCCAGGGCTCGTAAAATGAAGGGAAGACTCCGAGATGGCAGCCCTGCATTGCCTCGTAATAAGTCATATCCAGCAGGCCGTCTGCGCCTGAAAGGTATATGGGATAAAATATCATCTTGACCCTGTCATCTTCCATATTGTCAAGCCCTGATTTCAGCAGCAGGTCAACTATAGGATCTCCGTATTGCTGCAGATGATGCGTTATCAGAGGAGGATTGCCTGCTTTTTTGAATTTCATAACTTTCTGTTTTGTATCTTCCAAAAACCCAGGAGGGAATACGTTCTGCTCTGTCAGCTCTTTTCTTGCAGCAAGATCGTACAGGACGTTATTGAGCACGAGCTCTGAATATTCTGTAAGGCTTTCTTTTATGTCTGAAAACAGAGCCCTGTTTTCAAGAATGTCCAAATTGACTCCTCTTGTTCCTGTGGGAACAAAAATGAATGCTATGATGGTCTTTGAGCTGTTCTCCTGCTTTAGCCTGTCATTCATCTGCGCAAGAGCATTGATGAAAACATCAATGCCTTTGTTCCTTAATTCATATCTTCCTGCAAGGAAGTACAGCAGGGTGTTCTTGATATTGAACTGGTAATACGGAAAGAAATAATACATTGCAAATTCCTTTATCCTTTCCCTGTTCTTTGCATGCTGTATTGAGGCTTCCTCAAATGTCGGGAATTTGTCATTGTCAAGCCCGTTAGGCAAAAGCACGTCTGGCTTTCTCTTGAGAACAAATGCTGCTTCCATGCCTGTGATTTCGCTGACTGTCGTGAACACGTCTGCATTCTGCGCAGAAGACTTTTCAATCTGGTGCTTTGCCTCTGCATGATAATTGTAAGCTTCCTTGTCAATGTCTATGCTTTCAAGCATGCATTTGTTTTCCCCTTGTTTTTTGCAGAATATATTCAGGTTTGCGCTTGATAATGCC
>JAGVIO010000071.1 GCA_020056025.1 archaeon | reverse complement strand
TATGTGGTTTTTTGGAAAGAAAAAAGAAGAGAAAAAGCAAGAAGAATACAAGCCAGATGATATCTACATAAAGCCATTCCCTCTCAAAGACAAGCTGATTTCAATAGTTGCGCCTTGCGCATATGACGGAGAGGAATTTGACACAAAGATAAAGCAGGGCTTTGCAAACTTAAAGGAACTGGGCTTCAATGTGAATGAAGAGCCAAGCATATACTATGAATATCCTTACAATGAAGAAGGCTTTAAGACAAGGGCTTATCTGCTGAATGCAGCATTTGCAAGCCAAAAGATAGGCGGAGTGATATGCAGGTCAGGAGGCTCTGGAACAAAAGAGATTCTGCCTTATGTTGATTTTGAGACAATAAGGAAAAATCCAAAGGTGTTCTGCGGCTACTCTGACAACACACATCTTCTTATGTACATGAATGACAGGCTTAAGATGGTTGTTTTCCATGGGCCTTCATTGGTTCCAGGCATATCTGACCTTTCAGGCCTGACAAAAAGGTTTTTCAAAAGAATTTTTTGGGAGAATAGATTTCCTTTTGAGATTTCAGTATTGTCATTTGACTCGTGGAAGCCAGGAAGAGTCGAAGGGAAAGTTATTGGCGGCAATCTGTCAAGACTGATTGAATACCTTGACCAGTATCCTGAGACTGATTTCACAAACAAGATACTGTTCCTTGAAGAATCTTACGAGACAATAGGCAAGATGTGCATCCTTTTCTACAAGCTCAAGGAAAAAGGAGTTTTTGACAAGATCAAAGGGGTTCTTATCGGAAGGTTTATCGGCCTTGACCCAAAAGATCTGGAGACAGTAAAGATGTATTTGCTGCAGTATCTTGAAAAGAGAGACATCCCTGTTTTGTATGGTTTGATGTCAGGCCATGGAAATGAAAGGATCCCATTGCCTTTTGGAACAGATGTGATGGTTGATGCAACTACAAAGCGGGTTATTTACCAGGAAAATCCGTTCAGGGAAGAAGAGCCAGATCTGGTTAAAGAATTATAAATCTTATTTCACAGACAGGCCAAATTGCCTTGTCAACAGCTCTTTACGGTAGCCGTCTTCTAGCTTTTCAGGAGCACGGTTTTTCGAACTCGGAAATTCAATGACATAAACCTTATCTCTTATTTTGAATCTCACATAATATCCTCCTGAAAGATACTCATTAACTTCTATCACTTCTGCTTTTGCCAGAGAATTTCTTGGCCCTGCTCTTAAGATGTAGTCATTTCCTTTTTTTGAGAGGATATAGAATTTTTCATCTCCTTTCAGCTCTTTTGCAGCATCTAGCAGTTTCTCGTCTTTTGACAATATCCTGTATTCAAGGCAATCTGGATTTTTGTTTGAAGGCTCAAGCATGCTGTCTACAGAAGTGCATGAAGAAAGATACATCATTCCTGCTCCAAGCAATGATACAAGTGTTTTTCGCATATTCATGGGAATGAGCTGCTGCTTTTATATTTTTCCAAATGAGCAAAATTTACATAAAGATTTAAATACAAACCTCTTTTTTCCTGGAGCATGGACAAAGAAACAATAGAAAAATACAGGAAAGCAGGAAAGATTGCAGCAGAAGCCCTGAACTATGCTGCATCACTTGTTAAGCCAGGGGTTGCTGTTGCAGAGGTCTGCGACAAGACAGACGCAAAAATCAAGGAATTAGGAGGAGAATGCGCTTTTCCTACGCAGGTTTCAATGAATGATGTTGCTGCTCACTTTTTGCCTGAAGATGAAAGTGTTAAGTTTTCAGACCAGGTTGTTAGCATTGATGTTGGAGCTCATGTTGATGGATTTATAGGAGACAATGCTATGACAATTGATTTGTCTGGAAAGCATGCTGATTTAGTAAAAGCTTCAAGGGAAGCATTAGACAATGCGATAAAAATAATCAAGCCAGGAGTAAGATTGAGAGAGATTGGAAAAGTTATCCATGATGCAATCACAAAATACGGATTTTCCCCTGTTAGAAACCTTTCAGGCCATGGCTTAGGCGAATATAACATCCATACAAAGCCGAATGTGCCTAATTATGACAATGGCGATGCAACTGAACTTAAAGAAGGAGACATTGTTGCAATAGAGCCTTTTGCCTCAGCAGGAGCAGGCAAGATATACGAAAGCTCAAATCCGACAATATTCCAGCTGGCTGAGCCAAAGCCTGTCCGCAATATGATAACAAGGCAGGTTATAAAGGAGATTGCTGAATATGGAATCCTTCCTTTTTCAAAAAGATGGCTGATAAAGAAATTCGGATTGGCAAAAACAAATTTTGCTCTTCGTGAAATGACTGTCCTTGGAATGATAAGGGAATATCCTCCTTTGATAGACGAAGCACATGGCCTTGTTTCACAGGCAGAGAATACTGTTCTTGTTACCAAGGATGGATGCGAAGTGCTGACGAAGATTTGAATCCTAACTCCTCAGCAAAGAAATTATTCCAAACAATATAAACATTACATTTGTCGTTATCTTAATCGCTTTCCTGGGCAGTTTTTCTGCAAGCTTTGAGCCGATGAATACATTCAATGCAATTGTCACTCCAAGGCCTATAAGAACCCCTGCAAAGACAGTGAAAGGCATCTTGTACTCTGCTGCAAGCAATGCAGAGGATATCTGTGTCTTGTCACCTATCTCAACAACAAGTATTGTTGCAAATGTTGTCCAGAAAGGCGAAGGAGTGATTATTGGCTTTTTCTCTTTCTTGTGCTTCTTTTTCCTATAAAGCTTATAGAACCCATAGAGCCCGAAGAAGATGAACAATGATGCAACAATGTATTTCAGCCAAATTACATCTATTGTGAATGCTGCAAATGTTCCTATAAGG
>JAGVIO010000221.1 GCA_020056025.1 archaeon | reverse complement strand
AGAGGTTATAACATAATAATATCCTTGAATCCTGCTTCTGCAAATGCAGGAGATTCTGTAATTGTTTCAGGAACAGTTGCTTATGATGATGGAGGCAATGTGCCTGAGAATAATTTGACATTGAATTTGCCTGATGGAACAACTGCAAATGTCCCAATTGTTGCAGGAGGTTTCAGCTATAGCTTTAATGCTCCTGGCAGCGCAGGAAATTATCAGGTTACTGCAGAGATTGTTTCTGCAGATGGCTTTAGCCACAGAAAGAGTGCTGCATTGACTGTGAATGCGCCTGTTGCAAGATCCTCCTCTAGCGGCAATAAAGGCTCATGGAAAGCATGCGGAGACGGACTGTGCCAGACATTTGAAGACTGCGAAGACTGCCCTCAGGATTGCGGAAAATGCCCTAAAAAGAAAGTGAAATCTGCTGCAGTAGAAGATTCTGGTGAGATTGAATCACCAGAAGCATTGTTATATGCAGAGCTTCCTGCTGCTGAAACAAGAGAAGCTGCTGGAGTTGGAGCTGCATCAGGATGGTTCAGAGCATTTATCTCTAAACCCTGGTCGTGGCTTGCATTCTTCATGATAGTTGCATCATTATACCTCATGTCTTACAGGAATGACAGGCAGAAAAACAGCAAAAACAAAAAGATGGACTGGAAAGATTATTTTGAGAAAAGAAGGTAATCAAAATGGTATTTGAGCAATTTCTTGAGTCAGCTAAGGTAAAGAAACACGCTTTGTTTATCTTTTTTATTGGAATTTTTTACGTTTTGGTAAGCTATCTTGTTTCTGCTTATCTTTTTGAAGGAGCTGTTTCTGTTGCAATGCTGTTTTGCGTCAGTTTGCTTTTGACTCCGTCAATTTTTATTATCCTTGGTGTTGAAGAAAAGATTGAAAGAAAAGAAGGAATCAGGCATTTTTTCCATGACCACAAAGATATCTTCAAGATATATTTAATGCTGTTTTTAGGCATATTCTGCGCGTTTTTGATACTGAGCCAATTGTCAACAACGCAGATATTTGATTATCAGGCAGGGATTCTTGAAAAAAGAGGGGATCTTAGCCAAAAAGTCATCAATGATTTTAAAAATGGAGCAACTGAAAGGCAATTTACTGATTTTAGCAATATAGTGTCATATAATCTTGAGGTTTTGATAATCTGCTTTATCCTTTCTTTGTTTTACGGCGCAGGTGCATTGTTCCTGATTGTGCTTAATGCTTCTGTGTTTGCAGCATTTATCAGCTCTGTGGTTAAAATGTCAGGCAATGCTTTTCAGATAATCTCTATATTTTCAGTGCACATGATACCTGAGATGGCTGGCTTCCTGGTTGCAGCTATTGCAGGAGGTGTTCTTTCAAGGGCAATGATGACTGAGAATAAAGCAAGCAAGGAGTTCAAGAATGTCGCAAGAGATGCGTTTGTATTATTATTCATATCAGCTGCTTTGATTGTCATTGCTGCTGTTTTAGAAACATATGTCACTTCATCTATGGTCCGAAGTTTTATCTAAACAATCCCTATAAATAACTTAAGCAAATCCCTTGCTGTTATTATTCCGTATGGCTTTTCCCTGTCTACAACTATTACACTTGAGAAATCATGCTCTTTAATCTTGTCAATCACTGACTTTAATGTATCGTTCTTGTCTGAAGTTATGATTTCTGCTGAAGCTATTGAATCAACAGGGTAAGATGCAAAATGAGGCTTGTTGCCTGCAAAAGCCTTTTCTGGCTTTGTATTGGATTCCTGCATCCTTGTGCCATGGCCTTCTGACCTTTTCTGCATGAACATATCATATTTTTCAAGAATATCTGTTAAGCTCAGAATGCCTGTAATGTTGCCTCTTTTGTCAACAATAGGCAGCCTGGAGATATGCTTTTCTTTCATTATGTTGATTGCTTTTCCAACAGGGTCTCCTGTGTTTAAGGTGATTAATATAGTAAGAGGAATGTCTTTGATTCTCCTTGAAGCAATTGCATTGTCTCTAAATGCATAAATCACATCTTTAAGCTTGATCACACCCAATAATTTATTTTTGCTTATTACTGGAAGTACTGGGCTGCTGGATGTAAACATCAATCTTGCGACTTCGCTTAATTGCTCTTCTCCGCTAAGCCTAGGAACTTTAAGGACAGTATGCGCAACTTTCATCTCAGAAGGATCAAACCTTGTCTTTAGAAGCAGATGCTTTGTGCTCACTCCGATAAATTTTTCTTTGTCAAAGATTATTGCTGCTTTTTCATGCGTGTTTCTCAGCATGCCAATAAGCTTTGAGATATGCTCGTTCTTGTCTATGCTTACAAATTCTGTTGAGAGTAAATCTTTTGCCTGCATAGATATTCTTTATTATGGTAGTATTTAAAGGTTGCTTTTCATTTATGAGTGAAATGAGGATTATTATCATATTCCAAAAGTAATATATAGTACCTTTAATTTATTCTTTGCATGAATTATGAACTGAAGGATATAAAAGCGCTTAGAAAGAAATTTGAGCTTACGCAAACACAGCTTGCAAAGAAATCAGGGGTTTCTCAGTCGCTTATTGCAAAGATTGAAGCAGGAAAGCTTGATCCTACTTACACAAATGCAAAAAAAATATTTGCTGTTCTTGAGTCAATGAGGCAGAAGCAGGAAGTCAAAGTTGAAGCTGTCATGGTTTCAAAGCCGATTTCTGTTGCGCCTGATGCAGATGTGCAGGAAGTCATAAGGTGCATGAAGAAGTATGACATTTCCCAAGTTTTGGTTATAGATAAAGAGAAAATTGTAGGGTACATAACTGAAAGCGATGTGCTTGATGCTTTGTCAAAAGCTGATGAAAAGATAAAAGCAAAGGATATGATGGAAGATGCTCCGCCTTTGATTTCAAAAAATGCTTTGATTACAATTGCTTCTGAGTTGCTTAAATTCTATCCGATAATTGCAGTTGTTGAGAATAATTCTCTCGTTGGCATTGTGACTAAGGCTGATATCCTGAAGCAGTTCTACAAAGAGCATAAGGAAGGATTATTCTGAGAAAAGCTATTTTGAATTGTTTTGAGCAATTCCTGGATCTTCCCGCCCATATTCTATTATTTCATCTGTCAAAGGGAGGCTATGAAAAATAGATTATACCCTTAAAATTATTGTTTAATGTTTATTTTCTGATGATATCTTTGCTGTATAATCATATTTTTATATAATTATTCCTGTGACTATTATTCCTATGGGGATTGAAGAGCAATTTTCAGGAGAAGATTCGCAGGATACAGAGCAGACAGATTTGCTTAATCCAGAGCTCAAAAAAAGATACAGAGAATTCTTTGACCATGAAATAAATATAAAGGAGCATAAGCTGATATACGAGTTTGTAATGAGAGTCTGCGACGCGGATTCGAGCATCGCCTCTTTGGACGTGATAGACAGCGATATCGCCTATCAGGTTTCCATGTCGTTAAATGCTGAAAACAGAGATTATCTTGCAGCAATCTGTTTTATGCGGTCTTTTTATTCACTGGTATTTGAAAAAGAGCTTGAGCCTCATAAAACAGCAGATATTTTCTCTTCTGCGCTTTGCCATCTGAGAAAGTGCGACGATTATTTTGGAGTGATGGAAGAAAAAGAGATAGAGGACAGGCTCAAAGGTTATGTCTCTATTATGCAAGATTCATATGGCGGAAAAAACAAGATTTGGCAGGAAGAAGTTGAATATGAGGTTCCTTTTGAGCGCGATAATGATGATTTTGAAGAAAACCCAGAGGATAAAGAGGAAACCAAAGAGTCTGCTAAGAAGCGTGAAAGGGTAAGCTCCCTGTTAGAGGTTGTTAGAGAGGATATACAGGCAGGAGATACTGAATCTGCATTGCAACATCTGAAATCTTTGGAAAACAAAGTCAATAAGCTGCTTGATAATAATATTCCATAAGATATATAAACCTGTTCT
>JAGVIO010000166.1 GCA_020056025.1 archaeon | reverse complement strand
TTCTTTTTTTTCCGTTAATTTTTCCATAGAAATCACCAGTAACAAGGAAAACGAAGGTATTATTTAAAGTGTGAACTAATTACGTTCTTGTACACTTATTTGGCAACAACTGCATCATATGCTGGAAGAGGCATTATCTGTATCTTTTGCTCGACTGTGCTGCCTGTGTTTTCTTTTACCAAGGTTTGATATGTGCCAAATACAAGGTTAAGTTCGATATATCCTTTATTATCTTTTATCTTAACACCTTCCATCTCTGATCTTGTGTCTTCTGCTGCTTCTGCTGCCTCTTCGAGAAGTGCGCTTATTCCATTCACAATTCCGCCGTATTTGACTGTCTCTTTTGGAGCTGTTGTTATGCTGAATGCATATTTTCCTACTTCAAAGAAATCTGTTATTGTTGATTCAGGAGGATTTTCTTTTGAAAGGCCTGTTGCTTTTTTCAAAGCATCCTGGAATGGCTTTACTACATTGTCTTTAAGCCGTTTGTCCTGTATATCAACAATCCTGTAAAGCTTTGCGTTTGCTTCTGTGAACTTTATATCTTCAGTGTCAATATCAACTGTCTTTCCAACTGCATTTAACATGTTTTCAAGGCTTTTGTCCTTGAGCTTTGTATAATCTATTTTTGCAGATATTGTTGGATTTGTGTATGTGTCTATCAAAGTATTGACTTTTGCAGTAAGCTCGTCTATGGCTAAATATGTCTTTCCGTCAAATGTCCTTACACCTTCTCTTTGAATTCCCTGCTCTTTTGCATGGATTAAGTCAGCAAGATATGTCTCGAGCCTTGAGCATATATTTTGGTATGAAGTGCTTTTGCTTGGTGTTGCCTTGACTGTAAAAGTTATGTCTCCTCTTTTTACTTTTCTTTCTGTCTTTTCTTCGAGACTTTCTTTGTCCAAGCCTGCTTCTTTCTTTACTGCTTCTTCAAACCTGCTCATGAAGAGATCATACACTGGCTGTGAGAATTTCTCTGCTGTGTAGAACAGCTGTGCATTTTCCTCTGTCAGCTCTTTGCATACTTTTTCTTCTGGAATTATGCCTACCTTTAGTTTGTTTATTCTTTTTACCTGCACCATATTTTTGCCTCCGATTGATTTTTATTAAACAAACTACGAGCACTAACCCAAAACAATCCGCTCAAAATATTAATGCCTTACAATTGATGCAGAAAGGGTCTTCATCAGAGATTAGGACTCTTCCGCATAATGGGCATTTTTCATGCTAAGGAGGTATATATTGGGTGAAGAATATAATATATATTCCTCCTTAATAGGAGGAAAATAAGAAGATTAATAAACAAGAAGCTCTATAGCTCCTTTATGAACAAAAACATACTTGAGAAATTAGGATTGACTAATAATGAGATCTCAGTATATCTTGCACTGCTTGAGCTAGGAGAGAATACGACTGGAAGCATTGTACGCAAGGCAGGAATCCATACTTCCAGAGTTTATGAATCATTGAATCAGCTAATCAAGAAAGGATTAGTAAGTTCTATTGTTAAAGGCAAAAAGAAATATTTTGCAGCAGCTGATCCTGATACCTTAATGGATGTTTTAGAAGAAGAAAAAAGAGAGCTGAATGAGCTTTTGCCTCAATTAAAGCTGATGAGCAAAAACAAGGTTTCTGAAGAAGCTGCAACTGTTTATGAAGGATATAAAGGAGTTATATCTGTCTATGACAGAGTACTGGGAACATTGAAGAAAGGAGACGAGATATCTGTTTTTGGTGCCAGAGGCGCTGATGAGAACTTTATGGCAAAGACTTATTTTTTGCAGTATACTAAAAGAAGGGTTGAGAAAGGAATAAAGATGAAGATGCTTTTCAATGAAGATGCTGCTGAGACTGGAAAATATTATTCAAAATTGCCTTTTACTGAAGTAAGGTATATGGCAAAAGGCATGAAGACTCCTGCTGCTGTTGATATCTACGGAGATAAAGTCGGGATTTTGGTTTTGAAAGAGAAGCCGTTTGTGTTTTTGATTTCGTCTAAAGAAGTTGCTGATTCATATAGGGAATTCTTCAGGATGATGTGGGGGATTGCTAAGAAATAAATAATAAAAATAGATTTTTTACCTGCTAGCGTCTGCCTGTCTTTCTATCTCAAGCTTTTTACTTATTGAAAGAGAGTTCTGGCTCAGCCTTGATGCGTTCAATATCTCATCTGCAAGGCAGTCTACAATTGACTTTTTGCTGTTAAAAGATTTCTGGAAAGATCCCTGAGTAAAATACCTTAGCGCAATGTCCACCCTTCTTTGAGGTGCGCATTCAACTGCTTTTGGATACCGTGCTCCGCCGTACTCTATTGTTATTATCTCTTCTCTTGGGGCTGCATTTTCCAATGCCCTGATAAAGACGGCAATAGGATTTTCTTTTGTCTGCTGCTCAATCTTTGTTAATGCGTCTTCAACAATCTTGTAAGCAGTACTTGCTTTCCCAGTCATATGGCCAGAAGTTCTGAAATGCTTGCCGCTCTTGTGCCCTGGAATCATTACTTTGTTTATGAGCCTTTCGATAATGAATATTTTTGATTTGTGGAATCTGTTGCCAATGAACCTTGCGCCTGTCTTTGGAACTATCCTTGGCTCAAGAGTTACATAATTAATCAATCCTCTGTCTTGGACCTTTATGCCTTCTGTTGACCATCTGTTGAATGCTTTAATCATATGCTCACTTTCTAGCTTTTTCAATCTTGCCGCTCAATAATGCGTTCAAGCTTTGATCATTAACCTTTATGACCTGCCATCTGATGCCTGATAGGTCTCCTTTGGATTTTCCGTGGTTTTTGCCACCAATACATTCTACAATAACTTCATCGTGCTCGTCCATCATCTTTGATGCGCCATCCCCTGGGCAGAATGCTGTTATCTGCTTGCCATTCTTGATAAGCTGCACTCTTACGCATTTTCGCATTGCAGAGTTTGGCTGCTTAGCTTCTACCTGGACCTTTTCAAGTATGATTGCTTTTGCCTGTGAAGAGCCTTCTAACGGGTCTGCTATCCTCTTCAGATCAAAAGCTTTTCGCTTGTAGATTTTGTTATGTAACCTAAACTCCTTTGCCCTGCTCCTTAGCTTTTTCGCTGCACCTAATCCTCGTGATTTTTTTGCCATTTAGAATAAGGTTAAGTTAGGCAGGTATTTTTAAAGGTTTCGGATTTCGCAAAGCGAAATCTGAGAACCTCAATCGCTCATGCGATTGTAGATTTCGGTTAGTGGGCAGGTATAGTACGGACATATGTTATGATAGAGTACATGTTAGAGGACTAAATAACAGAAAAAAGAAGGAGTTTATGTATTTACTCCAACTGTGTTTGAGTAAGAATAAAATTCCCTGTTCTTCTCCTTGAACACAACCTTTGCCCTGGGCAGTATGAAATTGCCGAAAACACTCAGTTTTGACTTCAGGGTATAGCTGATTATCCTTTCCTCTCCTGATGCCAATTCCGGAATCTCCCATTTGATTATTGTGCTTTTCTTTGGTCTTGAAATCACTGCAGTTGGCTTAAGAGTGCCTTCTACAATCTGATTTGAAACAGAGACAATGTGAGGCAGGTAGTCTGCTACTGACAGATCTTTGATTGCCTTTGAGGATGTGTTCTTTACATTCAAGACAACTGAAATCTCTGAAATGCCTCCTTCTTTAAGCTGGACATCTGAGACTGATTTCTTGACTGCAATCGGGCTCCTGTAGATCAAATATACAATCCCAATTATTATTGCGATAAGTAAGATATAGACCACTGGCCAATAGCTTGTTTCTACTATAACCAGCATCGATTCTCCAGGTGACAATGGAAGGTCAAATGCAATGTACTTTTCACCGTCCTCTGTAATCGTCTTTGAAGAGATGCTTGTATCTGTGAACATCCTTTTTATGAATCCTGCTTTTATCTTGATTGTTTTAGAATCATCGACATTTGACTGGCTTGTATAAGTTATTGAATTTGTTGTCCTTAAGCCAAAGATGCCTTTTTCAATCTTGGATTCTTCTAAATAGTCTGGCTTCATTGCAGGCACAATGACTTCAATAGGGGCTCCCTGCGCAACAACCTGGTTGCCCTGCTTTAATTCGTATCTTATCTTATAATTGCCAGGAGCTTCCAAAGGATTGACATTGTAATTTAGCTCTAATGCCTTTTTCTCAAGAGATTTCAAAGCTATTTGCTGCTCTGTATTAAATAATTCCAAATCGCTAGTTATAGACAAAGTAAGGTCTTCTAAGACCAGAAGGTTCTGGTTTTCAATTATCATTGTCATTAAAACTGCTGAGCCTGGCTTGACTGTTTTCTCTATGTTTGACTGAATTGTTATTGACGGAACATAATTGCTGAATGCCTGGCCTGGCTGCTTGACATTGATATACAGCACTTTCCTGAATATGTCCTGTGTATTTATGTCTTTGAAATTGATGTTAACACCATACATTCCAGGAGCAACGTATTTTGTCGGAGTAATAAGAAGTTCGTTGTCTGTCTCTTTTTGAGGATATGCCTTTATATCTTCAGTAGGGATTATCCATTCTACATCTGGCGAATATATCTTCAAGGTGTGGATTATTGTCTCAATATTATTAACACTCACAAGAAATTCTGCTGACTCATTCTGATAAATATTGTCTTTTAATATTGTGACTTTGATATCTGTGTCTGTCAGTGCAGCAACTGATGCTAAGCTTAGAATCAAGACGAGTATTGGCAATAATAATTTCATTATAAACACCTCTATTTTAGAGATATGTATCAATAAGCAGTATAAAAATGTTTTGATTGTGGCTTTCTCGCTTTGCTCGAAAGGTAGAATATGAGGCTGGTGAGATTTGAACTCACGGCCACGTACACCCCAAGCACGTATCATACCAAGCTAGACCACAGCCCCGACAGATGCGGATAATGTAAAATGCTTTTTAAATCTATTTGAGTAAAC
>JAGVIO010000007.1 GCA_020056025.1 archaeon | reverse complement strand
TCCTTACTCATGGCGAGGTACCTTCTTGCCTCCCTATGAGTCTTACGACTCATAGGACCTTATTATATTTTTCTAAAATTGAGATTTAGGACAGAGCCGTTAGGAAAACATACTCCTTATGATGAGCGTTGGCTAAAATATTATGAATATCTTAAAAAAAATAAATTTGAAAAAGTGTTAATTACAGATATTTCCGATGTATGGTTTAAGAAAAATCCGTTTGAATTGCTTAGTCCTAAATTTAGATTATTCATTGGGTCAGAAGAGAGTATCAATTGTGAGAACAAGTGGATGAAATCTCATTATCTTAAAGTATTTGGGAAGGAATTCAAATTTTTACAATCGAAGCAGGTATTAAATGCCGGAATTGTAGGTGGAACTTATAATGAAGTATTAAAATTACTAAGTAAGATGAGAAAAGAAATTCTTAAAATAAATGTAAAAGGCGTACTTTATGATATGGTTGTTTTAAATAAAATTGTTTATTCAAAATATAATAAAGGAGAGATTTATACTGCTAGAAAACTCCATAGTCCATATAAAAAGTATGCTACAAGAGGGGATTATTGTATATTCCACAAATAAATTCAAAAAAGAGGTGTGATTAAAATGTTTTATGAAGAAGCAATATGGATTAAGGACACTATTAAATGTTTAGATTTATCTAAGCAAAGCAAGATACTAGATTTAGGTTCTTCTACTTTAAGATACAGAACAGTAGAACAACCCTATATTGATAAGATTATCTTTAAACCATTAAAACAAAAAGGATTTAGTATAACTTATGCAGATATAAAAAAAGCAAAAGGAGTTGATATTTGTATAGATATAGAAAAAAAATTAGAGTTACCTATTAAATTCAACCTTTTAATTTGTGCTAGCCTATTAGAACATATTAAAGACAGAAAAACTGCAATTAAGAATATAATTAGATTGGTCACGAAAAATGGATTTTTGATAGTTACAGTACCTTATGTTTATAGGTACCATGAAGATCCTATAGACACCATGTTTAGGCCATCGAATAAAGAATTAGAACATTTGTTTAGCAAACAGAAAATAATTAAATCCAAGATACTTTCATTTAAATATGAGGATAAACCAACTAAAATAAGTGCAGTACTTTTACAGAAAGTTAAATGAATTTTTCTTAAGGAAATTATTCTATTCTTAAATGATCCAATATTCCCAAAAAGAAAGACGTGTTTATCTTATTAGGATTAGTTCCTATTGTAAATGATTTACTGCTAGACCCATTATAATTAATTAAACTATTTTTAGCTAAAGAACCTTCACAAAGAATCTGCCCCTCATGTTTATTTAAGTCAAAACTACAATTTAAATTACTCCAACTTTCAGACTTGGGCGGGTTGATTCGTATTAAATTTCGTATAGAATTAGCAACAACAGTAAACTCAAATTTACCTCCATAGTAATGAATACAAATTCCTGGATAAGGACTTTGTGTATCCTCATTAGTAAATAAAGTAGCATATGGTTTTTGTTTATCTTTAGGGTTTACATCTAGAGCAATCTTAAAACTCTTATTCACAAAATGATCTTCCAAAGTTCCTTTGCCTTCAGAATTAGGTATTAAAATATAACCTTGTCTAGCTCCAAATCCCATTGCATAATCTCCTGGCTTTCCAGATTGTCCTTTAACCAAAAACAAATCCCATTTGTCTAAAGCATCATAACCTTCTTCAAATGTTTTGTATACAACTGGCTTTCCATCCTTGACTGCAAACTTCCCCTTAATCTCTCCATGATTTCCTTTTGGAGATAAATCCTTCACATACCAATTCTTGCCATTTCCTTCATTTAGGATTTTCTTTGTCTTATCGTCAATGCCATCTCCGCTTACAACAGTACCTTCATCAAATGTCATGTAAAGCACTGCTCCTTCCAGGCTTGGTGGAGTTAGATCAACATAAGGTGTTTTCTCTTCTGTCTTGGCTATGGTTTTTGATGTTTCTGTCTTCAAACTCTTATCAATAGTTTTCTCTATTCCAGACTTATCCATGTATGACTTAACTTCTGTCTTCTGCGTATAATTAGTTTTATCTACTGGCTTATTGTTTCCAAATAAAGCACATGTTCCAATTACAGTCAAAGCAATAGCTCCTATTCCTGCATACAGCCATTTCTTAAAGCTTTTCTTTCCATCTTTTCTTTCGTATCTTCTCTTGTTTTCTTCTTCAACTGCTTTCTGCCTGTAGCTTATCTTCCTTTCTTTCTGTATATTTTCTGCTGCTTTGTTTTCTGCTGGTTTCTGATTATATCCCTTTTTCTCTTCAATAAGATCAACAGTCTTATCTTTCTTTATCTTCTTTCTTCTAACAACATCAACCCTTTTGTCAAGCCTTGCTGATCCTAATTTTGAGAAGTTGACTGAATCCAAAGCAGATGAATCTTCTTCAGCCAAATACTTATTAAGCATTTCAGCAACTTCTTCCATTGACTGCGGCCTCTGGCTCGGATCCTTTTCTATCATCACACAGATCATATCTTCAAGGTCAGGAGGTATATTAGGGTCAATCGAACGTGGCATTATAGTCATTTCGTTGCGGATTTTATCACCAAGCTGGAAAAGGTTTATGCCTTCTTCGTTTGTAAGATGATAAGGTGCTTTGCCTGTTATCAGGTGATAAAGAGTAGCTCCAAGTGAATACACATCTGATAACATAGTGCAATTTTTAGTATTATCAATCTGTTCAGGAGACATATAATAAGGAGTTCCTGCTATCATGCCTGTAAATGTTGTTCCAAAGTCAGCTGTTTTTGCAAGGCCAAAGTCACCTACTTTTGTATGTATTCCTTTATTATCCTCAAATGTGAAGAGATTATCTGGCTTTATGTCTCTGTGGACAATGCCCTGGTTATGCGCTTCTGCAAGGCCGTTTGCTGCCTGTATAACTATTCCAATCTTCTGGTTAATGGTATACTTCTCTAAAATGTATTTAACTCCCCTGAAATTCCTAATAAGCTCCATCACATAATAATTCTCTCCGCCAGAATAGACGCTTACTATGTTTTCATGGTTTAATCCTATCAGTGATTTCCATTCATCCTTAAGCCTTTTTAGGCTGCTCTCATCCTTTGCAAGAGACAGTTTTGCAGCGAAAAGCGAATCAGAAGGCAGAACAATGCCATAATCATCTCTCAATGTCATTACAAGCTCTTCAGCAGGTGTTTTTTTCAGTTCATCCCTTCTTGCTGTTGCATATGTTATCTGACCTGCTCTCATTTGGTTGATAAATTCTATACGCTTGTCTTTTTTAGAAAGGATATCTTCTTTTATATTATATATCTCATCAATACCTGCTCCGCTTTGCTGTAGAACCATCTCTTTCCTGACAAGAGTTTCAAGCATTGACTGCGTGCTTCTTATTGTTTTCAGCTGGTTTGAGAACAATTCTTCTTTTGTTATTGCTTCTCTCCATGCGATTATATCACTCAGAAAACGAGTATATCCAGGGGAATCCCTTACAGCTTCAACTACATAGACAGCTCCCATGCCTCCTCTGCCAAGCTGTTTGACTACTCTCAATACATCATTCAGCATCTGCCCTGCTTTTGCCATTTTACTTATAAAAAGGCAAGAAGGATAGATATATAAACCTTTCGTTTATGTAACTACTAGTTAGTTGCTATATTCAGCAAATGCTTTTTACAGAATCTGAATCCCTTGAGAAGCTTTCTGAATTTCTTCTCTGTGCTTCTCAAGCCAATATAAGGTCTGAATCTATTACGTATAGTTCACGGAAAAATTGTCATTTAAATGACAAAAAAGCAGGAATTATTGTTATTTAACTAACTATAAAGTAGGAATTATGGTTATTTGTCTAACAATAATGGCAAAGTTTATAAAGAAAAGCGCATTACTAACTTAAAATGCTAGAATTCAACTATCTCAAAGAATCAAACCTATGGTGGGAAAATTCCCATTGGCATGAGAAAGACTTCCATCTTTCAAATATTGAAAAACAAAAAGTCAAATGGGATTATAATATAATATCCTCATTTGACGAAGGCATATTTTCTTTGCGCGGCCCAAGGCAGGTAGGCAAGACATCATGGATAAAAATGCGCATACGGGAACTGGCCACTTCTGCAAATCCAAAGAATATCTTTTTCTACGCTTGCGACAATCTTAATAAAGATGAGCTTGAACAGGCAATCCGCCTTTTCATTGACTTTGCGGATACAGGAAAGAAATATCTTTTCCTTGATGAGATACCTTTTGTCAAGGATTGGGAAATGGCAATCAAGCACTTATACGATTTAGGCAAACTCAAGGACTGTTTTGTGCTGCTCTGCGGCTCGAACTCATTAGATATCAAGAGAAGTGTCGAGCGCCTGCCTGGAAGAGGTGACAAAGGCAAACGGCATTTTATACTCTATCCCCTGAAATTCGATGAATACATAAAAGCGAGGGCAATGGATATCAATCTCACAGGCAAGATAGAGAAAGACGAAGCTCTGCTCAAGGTATACCAGGCAGAACTCGCGAAACTGTATGGAGAATATTTGCTGACAGGCGGATTCTTGCGTATAATCAACGAGTATATGGAAACAAAGACAATCTCAGAATCAGCATATGACATCTACATCAAATGGATTATAGGCGACCTTGCCAAGTACAATCTCAAGGAAAAGTATGCAAAGCAGGTTGTGCGCAGGGTGCTTGAGACCTATACAAGCGAAGTATCATGGTCTACGCTGAGAGCAGGCACAGACATAGACACGCACAATACTGCCTCGAAATACGCAGAAGCGCTAGAGGAGATGTTCATTCTTGAGATAATATATAAGATGGAATTCAACAAGAAGGTGCCGGATTACCCGCGCTCAAAGAAGATTTATTTCTCAGACCCGTTCATCCTTGCGGCATGCCAGCGCTGGGTGAACAGCAGTGAAGGGTATTTCGAGAAATGCAAAGCATATGCCGCAGAGCATGCAGACATCATAAGCGAAGGCGTTATTCTGAATCACATTATAAGGATGCTCACCGAAAAGACAAAGTCAGACCTGTTTCATTACAGCGATGTGATCTTCTACTGGAAAAACAAGGCAAAGACAAAAGAGATAGATTTTGTGTATAATGATAAAGCAATCGAGCTCAAATACCAATCATCGATAAATCCAGAGGACTACAAGGGAATCCGCGAGTTCAAGAAAGGATACCTTGCCACAAAGAACCAGTTCGCGAAAGACACATACCCTATTGCACCGTTCCTGCTTATGCTGAAGAGAATTCTTGATGAATAGGCAATATAATGCAACATTCTCTGAATAGATAGCTTTTCAATACCTCTGTTCAAAAAGAATATAACCACACAGGCTGTGTCACAATTAACTATTATCTCTTCCGACGAGAGATGATAGAAAGATTTAAAATTAATCATCCTCGCCTGCATCAGTCTGCAGCAGAAAAAGGCGAGCTATTAAATTTTTATTACTTTAGAATATAAACTATCAATCCTTCCAAACTTAAAATCTTTTAACAATTTCTTAAATTTCTTTTCAGTGCTTCTTAAGCCAACATAATGCATGAATCCAAGGCCATAAATCTAAAGAGTTAAGGTTTATTGGAAAATTAAAAAAATAAAAAATTAGCAGCTTATAAATTTCAGCTCTCAACAACCTGTGTAACATCTGTCCAAAGCCTATCCTTCTTATAGGTTTCCAGTATATTGGAAACCTTTATAAAGGAGCAAATATTCCCTATTCATATGGAGAATATGATTGAGATACTCAAGAAATGGAATCCTTGGGAGAAAGAGATAGGTACAGGAATAAAGAGAGAAGAGTACATAAAAAAAGTATTTCCTTACCTTGAGAGAAAAGAGATTGTTGTTTTGAAGGGGATAAGAAGGTGCGGCAAATCAACAATAGTCAAGCAGCTGATAGCTGAACTGGTAAAATCAGGCGTCAACAAGAAACAGATACTTTACCTTAACCTGGAAGACTATGGTTTTGCGAATGACCTTACTATCAAGCTTTTTGATGAAGTCTTGCAATCCTACAAGGAGTATTCGAAAAATAAGAAAAGGATTTATTTTTTCATAGACGAAGTCCAAAAGATACCTTCATGGGAAAAGTGGCTCAGGACAAAGTATGATCTTAATGAAGATATTAAATTCGTAATAACCGGCTCATCTGCATCATTGCTGTCCAAAGAATTATCTACATTACTGACTGGAAGGAATTTATCTTTCACAGTCATGCCTCTTTCTTTCAATGAATTTTCTTATTTCACAAAAGGAAAGTTAGAGGAATATATGAAATACGGCGGTTTTCCTGAAGTTGTGCTTGAAAAATCAGAGGAAAAGAAACTGTATATTTTGCAGCAATATTTCGAGGACATAGTGCACAAGGATATAATAGACAGGTATTCTATAAGGAACACAAAGCAGATTATGGATTTGGCAAGATACCTTGTATCAGCTTCAGGATCTAAAGTAAGCGTAAACAAGCTATCCAGGGTTTTTGGGATAGCAAAAGACACTCTGCAAACATACATTAATTACATGATAGATGCTTACCTTTTGTTTGAGGTGACTTATTTTTCATATTCTGCAAAGGTAAAGCATGATGTATCTAAGCTGCCAAAATTATACTGCCTCGATAACGGGCTTGTTGGGATTGCAAATGCAAAATACTCAAAGAATATAGGGCAGATGTTTGAGAACACAGTATTCATTAAACTCGCAGAGAATTATAATGAGATAAGCTACTGGGGAGAGTTGGATTCCGAAGTTGATTTCATTGTTGAAAAGACTGCGATAAACGTAACTTCTACAGACAAGATACCTGAAAGAGAATTAAAAGGCTTGGAAGATTTCAATAAAAAACATAAAGGGTTTGCTTCATTAATCATATCCAACAAATTAAAAAAAGAGAAGATAACGCCATTAATAGAGTTTCTTAAAACACTTTAGTTCTCAACAACCTGTGTCTATATAATAGCCATCCATGGCATTGCATCATCCTTCAGCAGAAAAAAGGCGAGCAATATATTGTCTATTACCAATACACAGAAATGTGCAGTATGATGCACAGATAGAAAGATTTAAAAT
>JAGVIO010000067.1 GCA_020056025.1 archaeon | reverse complement strand
TTTGATAGCTATTTATAAGTATTTCGGTTGGTTTTGATGTTTCCAGCATACATCTTTAAAAACAGACAATAATTCTAAGTAATTATGGCATTATATTTCATAGGCATTGGCCTTAATGATGAAAAAGACATAACAGTAAAAGGCCTTGAAGCAGTAAAGAAATGCAGTTCAATCTACCTTGAAACATATACTTCAAGATTAGCCTGTTCAATTGAAACATTGGAAAAATTCTACAATAAAAAGATAATCCCTGCAACCAGAGATATTGTGGAAAACAAGGCAGAATCTACAATCTTAAAAGATGCAAAATCGCATGACACTGCATTTTTGGTAATAGGAGATCCTCTCTGCGCAACAACGCATATTGACCTTATGCTCAGGGCAAAGCAGGCAGGAATAAAGATAGAAGTCATCCACAATGCATCAATTGTCTCTGCAATTGGAATAACTGGATTGGAAGTCTACAAATTTGGAAAAGTGACTTCAATCCCATTCGACAACAAAAATGTAAAAGCGCCATATGAAGTTTATCAGATGAACAGCAAGAATGGCCTACACACATTATTCCTGCTTGACCTAAAGCCAGATGAAAACAAATATCTTTCAATCAAAGAAGCAATAGAATATCTTATAAATCAAGGCATCAAAGAAGACACAAAAGCAATTGCCTGCTCGCATATCGGATCAGAAAAACCGATTCTGAAATATGGCAAGCTTTCTGAATTGAAAAATATTGACTATAAAGAGCCCCCTTACTGCATAGTTATACCTGGAAAATTGCATTTCATGGAAGAAGAATTTCTTGAAAAGTTATAAAAATAAGCGGTGTTAGTTACCCGAGCCTCATGAGACCCCTCCAAAGCGACCTACAAATGCGAAAGCATTTGAGAGTGGGGCGACCGAGCATTTGCGAAGCAAAGCGGAGGAGTTTGAGAGCCTGAGTTTTTTTATTAATAATCTGCGAAGCAGACAATAGTTTTTGGGTGCCATCTTTTTGTATTATTAATCATAAAGTAGTAACATGACCAAAAGATTTATAAACTTATAACAATTATCAATACATATGGAGACAGTTCAACACTACATAGACGAGCAACGAAAGAATATTGCTTCAATGCAAGCAGAATTATCAGTCTTAGAATCTGCAGGCTTAGATTTATTTGTGACTAAGAACGAACATGGAAAAAGAGAATTTGAATCAAGAGATTACTCTTTAGCTGATAGAGTAGGAATTGAACAATTAGGTACATATGGCGTTGATTTTCACTTAATACAATTCATGCACGATGTCGAAACTCCAAAAGGCAATATTAGTGTCTATTGTCGACATGATGGTTGGCATACTGATGAAAAAAGATATGCGCAGGTAAGTTCCGAGGAATTACCTTATAATACTAGCAGGCACGATATTGAATTATTATTGGATTTCTATAGGCAACAGGGAGTAAATTCAAGATTGTTGCAGATGTTAAGACAACAAATTGAACATCTTTACCAGAAACCAACACCTGAAGAATTAGATTTGGAAGCACTTGATGAAGATGAATTATAATTTGAATGCCCTGCCCTCTAAAATATTGCTTCTTGTTTGTATTTGAATAGCGAGCCAACAAAAATTGGACTTAACTTTTTCTATACAAAAAAGCTAGAATTTCTTGAAAAGTTAAACTAATTAAAATAAGGTACTATAGGCAATAATTAAAGAAAAAATAAAAAAGAAAAAAATACCAGCTTAAGGTACTTTTACAATAACTTCTCCAAGTTTGCTATGAGTCATTGATGTCTGAGTGTTTGTATAAGCAATTGTTACAGTTCCTTTGAACCTTCCTGATGATGGTGTGCATGCTACAGTGTATGTTGCCTGCTGTCCATTTGTCAGTGTTGGTCCTGATGTTGAGTCAACTGCATTGCATCCTGTTCCGTTCACTCCAACTGAAATTCCACTCATATCAAATCCCTGGCCGTTCTGGATAACCATTTGGATTCCAGACCCAGTATATTTGTGGTCTAAGCATGCAATTCCTGAAGGCAATGTGCATTTCTCTGGCATGAACCTGTCTGGCCTCATACGCAGGGAATTCACAAGAAGGTCAAGCATTGAAACACCTCCTTTGCCTTCGTTGTTAGGCAGCCTTGTCAGCATAGGAACCCAATGCGAAAATTTAGGCAGCTGTATCTCTCTTGTATCTTCAATTGAGATTATCCTCTGGTTCGGAGGAAAAAAATTTGAGACAACATTTAGCATGGAAGTCTTTCCTGAAGCAGTGCCTCCTGCGATTATCGCAGACATCTCATAATGCACGCATTCCCAGACAAGAGCAGCTGCTGAAATCGTCATTGCCCCTCCTTTGAGGAAATCAGTTATTGTCCACGGCTTGACTGCAAACTTCCTGATTGTGATCGTGTTTCCGGCAGATGACACAGGCATCAGTGTCGCATTCACCCTGTCTCCTGTCATCAGGGTTGCGTCCATAAGCGGCTCCAGCACGCTTATCTGCCTGTTGACTTTTCTTCCGATAGAAGAAGCATAATGCGCAATCAGGTTTTCGTCTTTGAGCTGTATATTTGTCTTTAGCCATCCTATCTTGTTGTGATACACCCAGACATAGTCTGCTGACGAATTTATTGCGATCTCCTCAAGGTTTGTGTCGCTCATGAGCAACTCAATGTCTCCCAGGCCAAGGCTTTTCTTCACAAGGTAGGAAGTGAGGAATTTTTCATTCTCTTCAGTTATGTCTGGGAAATATTTCTTTACAAGCTTCAGCGCGGCATCATAGAATTTCTCATTTATGACATCTGTTTTTTTCGCATCAGCTATATCCAGGATTCCGAAATGCACCTTGTTTATAAGCTCCTCCCTTATCTTCTCAAGGATGATCAGAGTGGTCTTTCCGATTGAAGAAAGGACAATCTCATATACAGGCACAAACTCACCTTTCTTCCTGTAGATATTGACAGTGAAAGGAATCCCTCCTGATTTTATGTCATAACTAACTAACTTGTCCAACATCACACCTCTTTTTTAATGATTATTTGCGCTTTATAAGATCAAAAACTTTTTTCAGCTCTGTCTCGAAAAAGCTTCTTTTTCTTGATATCTCGTCAATGCTGTTTTCAAATTCCCTTATCTCTTTCAAGACATCCTCATTTTCAGCACCTGAGCCAAGCAAAGAGCCTTTTTTCATCAGTTCTGATAATTTTGCCCTGAGCATCTTCTCGTTATAGCTTATCCCGTTCAGTATCCTCAGCACACCCTTCTTCTTTTTCATCAGGCTGCCCAGCATTTTTGGGATTTCTTCAGAATCCCTGACAATATCTCTCATCTTTGCAGATTTTTTGCTTATCTTTTCGAA
>JAGVIO010000069.1 GCA_020056025.1 archaeon | reverse complement strand
TCTTCCGATCTTATATTTTTTTAAATATTGTATAACTCTATCATAATAAGGTTGTATGATTTTTCTATATACAATTCCTCTAGATCCAACGTTCAAAACAGAGGCGTTTTTAGGTAATTTTATTAATTTTAAATTATTTAATATCCAATTAGACTCTTCTTTAAGGATTTTTAATCACCTTTGTAATTAATTTCTTATTTTTCTTAGAATATTTAATTAATCCAATAGTTCCAAACTTTTTTATTTTTTTATTAAATTTTATCCCATCTTTATATGTATGAATTTTAATATTATCAAGAAGACAATAGACTGAAATTAAATTACCCAACACAAACAAAAATATTCCAAACTCCACCCACTGCACCCCACTCAATCCCAAATACATATTCATAGCAGCCAAGCTCCCATTATGACCATAAGCAAAAAACTCAATAAAGAATGTGCTCAGGCTGTAAAGCAGCAAGAACCACAATGCAACCTCTCCGTCAAACCTTTTCCCGAATCTTGTTTTTGCAGTTTTCTCATAACCAAAAAATAATTTCAGCAAAACAAAAATTACCAATGCGCTCAATGCCAAATACAAAGCAACAGGATGCTTTATTTCACCAGTTTTCACATAGAATAATGCCCATGGAACCAGTGTTGGCTTGCCTATTACGTCTCCGTACTGGAAACAGCCTAGCAATCGAAATATGAAAAAGCCAAGCGCAGCAGCAGGTGTAATTACGTCTGCTGCTCTTGCAAAATCTATTGCCCAAAAAGACTTTTTCTTGTTTGCAAACATACAACACAAAATACCAATTGCTCCGCCTATCAGCATTCCTATGCTAGTTATTCCAGCAACAAAAGGGTTGAAAAAATCTATTACAATCCTCCACCCAGGAAAATTGAATGCAAAAAACCATAATCTGCCTCCTGCTAGCGCAGAAACACAAAGTATCAGGATAAAGAATGAAAATTGCTTTGCGCCAAAGCCAAGCTTTTCTTTCTTGAATCCAAAATAAGTATAAATGCCAAATACAATAAATGCAAGCAGCATTGCAACAGGCTCTGGCCCAATGCCAAAGAAATAATTATATATTGGCTGATAAGGTATCATTCTAAATCTTTGCCCATTTTATTTTCTCTTCTTTATGATGTATCCTATACTTATTAACACTCTTCTTTCCTTTCATAAACTGCTCATCTTCTACAGAATATACTGGATTAGTGATAAAATAACAAATGCTATACCCTCTTTTCTCTAATTCAGTTATAATTTTTCTATAAGCAGTAGGAAGGCAATCAACCTCTTTTTCATCATCTATCTTAACATTTCTTGTTATTTCCTTAAGGTCTTTTTCAATTTCTTTTTCTTCTTTAGTAGTTGTCAAAATTATACTTTCAAATTCACCTTCATACCATCTGTATTCCAGTTTGAAAAGATTCAAGTTATCCATTATTATCATCCTCCATTATAAGTTATTTCTTAAAAAAATCATCATGATGCCCTAATCTGGCAAATAGTATATAATTATTTTCTTTATCAACCTTAAACAAAAGGACAAAACTCTTATCTATATGGACATGCTTATATTCTTTTAAGTCATAGCTGCAATTATGATACCTATCAATCGCATTCTTATCGTTATCAATTATCTCTTTGATTTTCTTATTAAGAATAATTGCCCTTTTCTTGTCTTTCTTTACTAGCTTACTGATTACAAACTTAAGCTCGTCAGATAAGTCAAAATCAAACATAGTTAAATCCCACAGAGCTTATCTAACTCTTTCACAGACATCTTTCTATGGCCGTGCTTATTGATGTGGTCATTGCATGTTTTAATCAAATCCTTAACAACATCTTCTTTAAGTTCATGCTCTACGAAATCCTCCCCAAACATCTCGGCAAACTTATTTATAGCCTCAGATTTATCATGCAATCCGTATTTTTCCTTTATTACACCCAAAACCCTATTTGCATATTCAGATATTTGAGCCCTTAAATTTATAACCATTTAATCACCTTTAGTGAGTTTTAATCACTATTAATCACTCTAACTATATAAAACTTTTGTTTTTACTTCCTTAGATCCAAATACAATCCATAAATAAACACTAAAATACCAATTCCCAGCAATATCAAATACCATAAATTAAGATAATGAAGATACACTCCAGAAGCCATCATCAATCCGCCAACAAAGATTGTCCAAACACCTTTCATTTTCAATCAAATTATACAGGTTTAAATTGCACTATTTGAATGTTTCGTTTTTAAAATGAGAGTGAGAAAAATGAATGATCATTCAAAAATAATGAATAACTTAAAAAAATTTATCTAGCAAGGCGGGCTTTCATCAACATTGCCATTTCCATTGTTGTCTATTCCATCTCCGCATACCTCTTCATCAATCTGGCCATTGCAGTTGTTATCCTTGCCATCAGGCAGTTCTGGAGTAGGATTGCATGGCGGAACAGAGGGTGTAGATGGTGCAGAAACCTGTGGCTGGTAACTGGGAATATTCTCAGCAGATGCCTTTGAAGCATCCAAATCCTTGTCTTTTTCGCAGCCACAGCATTGTGCGCAGCAGCCTACAGAAATCCATACTCCTAAGGCAATCAAAAGAATCATTGAGATTAATATTATTAACTTCTTCATACTATCACCTTTTTAATTACAGAGCATAAATATGCATAGGTTTATAAATATTCTTATTTTATTTCCATATATAAAAGGGGTAAAAATGTCTAAAAAAGGGCAAATAACTGTTTTTATAGTGATTGGTATAGTGATCTTGGCTTCTGTTGGTGCATTTATCTACTTAAGAAGCATTGCTTCCAGAGAAGCAGTATCTCCTGAAGCAGGCCAGCAGGTTGCTTTGCCAACTGTGACAAATGCTGAATCTTTGAAAGAATACATCGAATCATGCATACAGAAAGTCAGTGAAGAGCCTATCAAAACAATGGCAAAGCAAGGCTCAACCTTATATTTAGATAATTCTAAATTATATTCTGGAAACAAATACAGGTATTTATGCTTGTTAAAGCCAGGCTATAACAGCTGCGTTAACATAATCCCAAACAGGCAGAGTATGGAATTTGAGCTTTCTTCTATAATCTCTTCAAAGCTGAGGACATGCATCAGGCTTGAGCAATTTCAAAAAATGGGCTATGAAATATCTCAAGGAACAATGAAAGTAATCCCTTCAATAAGAGTGGATGATGTTGTGATAAATGTCAATTATCCTATAACTTTGGCAAAAGGAGATGACAGGATTGAAGTGTCTAATTTTTCATCAGCATTGGAATTGCCTTTAGGCAAATTATACGAATTAGCAGTGCAGATAATAAATTACGAGTCAATAAATGGCTTTTTTGATCAAGACAATTGGATGACAGAGCACAAGAATGAAATACAGATAGAAAAACACAGGCCTTATCCTGATATCATATATAAATTAACAAAGAAAATCAAGCCAAAGGATGAGAATTTTGAATTTTATTTTGCATTGCAGGGAAGAGATACTACTGCAGACATAGGAAAGCCAAGCCCTGCTCCTGACAACACAGGCTGCTGCAAGAATAAATATGATAATACTTGCTTTGCAAGCTCTGAGCAAGCAACTTGCTCAAAAGTCCAAGGAGCAACATTTGACAATACAGCAGACTGTAACTGTGCTGGACTAGTCTTCTATGATTACAAAACTCAAACTCTATCATGCGGCAATCATGAATGTAAAGATTGCGGAGACAAAAAGAATGGAGAATCATGGTGTGTATATGAAGGGTCTACTGGAAATGGATTTGATTATGTAGGCTCAAGGCATTATAAACAATCATGTATTGATGGAGTAACTTATACAGAAGAGTGCAGGGATTACAGGGAAGAACTGTGCACAGCAGTAAGCGTTAATGGAATAGGAAAAGCCTTGTGCAGAATAAACCGTTGGCAGGATTGTTCTGCCAAGTCTTCTTCAGGCTCTTGCGAAGACAAAAACAACAGGGATTGCAAATGGCTAGGATATCTGCATAATTCTATAAAATCATATGGCTTGCAAAGAGGCAACAGAGGCTGTGTTCCTGAAGTTCCTCCTGGATTCAAATTCTGGCAAGGCCAAGGCAGCATTGTATGCGACATGGCAAATGAATACAGAGATTGTGACGGAACAAACTGCCCGATGGCATGGGTTGATGCAAATGCAATATACTGCTCTTCTTTAGGCGACTGCGGAAACAAGAAAAGTGTTGCAGGTTATATTAATAAAAATAGTTTTTTCAATTCAAATCATAATGAAAGGCCCTATGTATACGAGGGCACTAGCAATCTGTTAGGCTTGCCTCTTGCTGCAAGAGAGCATCCTATGTACTCTGGAAACGAATTTAACAATGCAGGGTATACAAGGCAGGATATAATGAGAGCTGCAAATGAATATATGCAAGAAGCTTCTTCATGGGATGCAGAAGATTTTATGTGGGAATATTTAAGAGACAAGAAAGTCAGTTTTTATATTTTTGCAGCATCATTATGCTCTCCATGGCAAGCTCCAGGAGGAGGAAGCTGCAACCAATGCGAAACCAGCTTAGCATGCTCTGAGTACAAATGCAAAAGCTTAGGCAAATCATGCAATTATTATGAAGAAAACGGAATAGGAAAATGCTCAGCAGCTGCTTCAGAAGACAAAACTCCTCCAAAGCTCAGCTTTGATGCAGCAAGCTTGATAGATCCTTACAAATCAAATGATATGATATTCATGGATTACAAAGGTGTGCAGATAACTCCTGCAATAAAGCCTTTGAAAACAGTAAATGTGATTGTAAAAACAGATGAGCCTGCTCAATGCACAGCTTCGCCATATCCTATTCAAGGAGATGCGACAATAGCACCTATGCTTAGTTTATTTACAACAGGTTTGGCTGCAGAGCCTAATTTTTCAACAATACACAAGATTAGCTTGATTATACCTCCTTTGGAAGAATTGAATCAAAGGCTGAATGAGTCAATCAGGATATTGAATATGACAAATCCTTCGCAGTTGTATTATCTTGCTAACAATTATTCAGGCACAGTACAGCAGTTCGGAACAAGGTACGGTGTTCCGCAGGAAGAAATACAGCCAAGCATTGAAGCTTATAATTCTGCTATGACCTTGTTTGATTCAAATGCCTTGAAGCAAATGATAATCTCAAATAGCGCAAGGATCTACAGATTGTTTGTAAGATGCAATGACTTTGCAGGAAATGAAAACAAGGATTATTTCTTTGTCCAGTTCTCTGTTTCTGAAAAAGAAGAGGACAATGAGCCTCCAAAGATAATCAATTCAACACCTCAAAATGGAGAATATGCAGAAGACCGCCAATTATTAACCGTATTGACAGATGAATTTGCAGAATGCAGATATGATTTCAGCGACAAGCCTTATGAAGAGATGGGCTATGAAATGCAATGCCCTGTTTCTGAATTCTTTACAACAGCAACAGGATTGTATGAATGCACATCGCAACTAAATACGTCTAGTTATAATAAAAATGATATCATAAATACATTCATCAGGTGCAAAGACAATCCTCTAAGATATGAAACATACTCTGTAACACTTACAGGGTCTGATAATCTGGAGTTGCAAGACAGAGCCTTTAGAGATCAGATATCTATCAGGTCTAATGTAATCGAAGCTAAGCCTTCAAGTGTTCTTAATGGAATAAGGTTTGCAGTTAACCAGGATATAATCCTGAAATTTGCAGTAAAAGACAACAGTGAATGCATGTATGAGCAGGAAAAATCCAGCTGCTCAACAATCAATAACCAGACTGTTTGCGAGCAGATACTGAAATCTCCTGCAAAAGATAAGACTAAAACATATGCAATAAAATGCTTTGAAGAAAAAAAGAGAAATGTCAATGAGAATAGTTATACTTTAAGCTTAATAAAAAAATAAACATGAAATCAAAAAGGGGGCAGATATCATAGTAAAGATATAGTAACCATTGTTATATATATCTATAACATTAGTAACTATTTAAATTTGTATTTTTAAAAGAAAAATAGTTCAAATCCCACTCTTTGAATTTCCTGATTACACTCTCAATTTCCCCTTTCTTTATCATGCCTTTTCACCAATAAATAATATGCTTCTGGATTGTGAAATACTATCGAGTTTTTAAATGCTTCATTTCCTACGCTGCCCTTCTCTGCCATCATTTGATAGAACCATTTTACTGAAGAAACAATGGCATGCACTTTATATTCCAAAGAGGAAACAATTGAATCAACTTTTTTCTTAAAAGAATCTGTTTTCTTTTCATCGTCTACCAAAAACATAAGGTCTATATCAGAATCCTTTTTCTGCATGCCCTTTGCATAGCTGCCGAACAGCAGGCAGATATAGAAATTATCTGCAAGCCCCTCTTTTAATTGCTGCTCTATGACTTTTAAGGAAATGGTTTTTGACAATATCTGTTTTTTATTGTATGATGAGCCAGCCACAAGCGAGTCTAACTCTACATTCTCAAAATCAATCCTGCACTGGCTTGAATTTCCGGCTGTCTTTACCTTTATTATTTTTTTCTTTTCAAGGCGTTTGATGCATCTGTGAGCATAGGAATATTGTTTTTCAAATATTTTAGATATGCTTCTTATTGTAAATGCCTCTAACGGGGATTTCAGCAGCAGGCCAATGATTTCAGTTTCAGTTTCATTAAGCATATATATCACTTTTTGTGATAATATTATCACTTTTAGTATATAAATCTTTGCTTTGAC
>JAGVIO010000108.1 GCA_020056025.1 archaeon | reverse complement strand
TTTTGTCTTCTTAAGATTCCTTGAACTGAATATATCCTGAGTTATATTATATTTTAAGTTTGCTGATGCGAGATAATATGTGTTTTCGTCAAGAAGAACTGATTTGTTTGCAATTGCCTCTATCCAATAGCCGTAGCTTGGATGCGAAAGCACAATGCCCTGAGGCTGCTTATTGAACCACTGTAGGCTTTTGACTGTGTCTGGTGTCGGCTCTTTGTTTACAAGCCTTGTTACTGAAAAAACTGAAGAGAACACTAAGCTGCCAATAATTATCGCTATAGTCATGTTTCTTACAATCTTAAGCTCCCATTTCATGGTTACCAATGAAATAAAGCCAAAGCCTGCAAGCACTGACAAAACAGGGTTGATGAATACTGTCAGCTGAGGGTAGTGTGAAGAAACTATAAAAGCTGTTAAGAGCAATGCATAACCAATTATCTGTTTCTCAATCTTCCAGACAGCAAATAATCCTATTGCTGACAGGAGAAGAGTGAATATCCTGAAGCCAAAGTCAAATCCAAGATCAGATATAAGGCTTAGGTTTGCAAGCAGCACAAATTCAGGCATGCCATATTTTGCATAAAAAGGCCAATACCAGATGAGAGCTACCAGGATAATCAGCGAAGATGCAATGTAAAAGCTTTTGCGCTTTTGTGTGAAATTCAACGAATAAATAAGAAGATAAGATATTGCAGCCAGAGAGAAGTATATGTTAAAAATTCCGATCAATGCAAGCAGAGGATAAGCAAACAATTTATGCTTTGTATTGAGCATGAAAAAATAAAAGCCAAGCATGAACAAAAGCAAAGGCAATGAATAGGAATTTGAGCTTGAAAAGATATATAACGATACAGACGAAGTCATGAAAATCAGGATCAGCAGCAGTTTTTCAGCTGGCTTGAAATCAAATCTGCTTATGATGAGGAAAAACAAGATGACTGAAATAATGCCAAACACAGAAGGAAGGAAAAAAGAAGCATTGATGCCGAAACAACTTATTACAACTGATAATACAACATCATACGGATCAGCGAGGTATGGCCTTGGCATAAGAGGATCTTTCTTAGGAATTCCATTTTCCTGTATTGATTCAGCCATGCGCTCATGATAAAATGAATCACTGTCATGATACAGCCCATTGTAATTAAAGAGCCTGACTGCCGGGATAATTGAGAAAATCATTGCTGCAATTATTATTGACAGCATAATCACTGATTTGTCATCCAGCTTCATTTCAATGTCTCCAGCCTGCATTCTGACCTGTAAATCTTTATATTTTTGTCATACACTATGTTCAGGCAGGGATTTTCATATTTCAGATCTTTAATCTCGTAAATATACCTTGCGCTTGGCGAGACTACGATATAGTCAATGCCATACTTGCTGAGCAGCTCAACAGCTTCTGTCTCGTACTGGGTTGAATACATCCTTTCCACGTCTTTAAGCCTGGCTGAAGCATCCTTGATCAGCAGGAAATTTGAGTCAAAGACATTTTTCCTTTTTGCGACAGCTGTTATAAGGCTGCCCTGCTCCAATACGCCCAAGACAGTTGAATTTTCTTCAGAATTCTGGCTAAACCATTCAAATGCCTCAATCTCCTGGCTTGACGGAGAATGCAGCAGGGTTTGCTTTGTGAAATAATATGAAGGCATTACTGATGTTAAAAAGAAAACAGCCAAAAAAAGAATGAACATTGTTTTCAAATACTGGAACTTTGTTTTTTTTATATATTCAAGCAAAACTATGATGTATCTTGAAAACAGCAAAACAAAGACAATGCCCAGGAATGCCAGGCCAATCTTCAACGGAACAAGCTTCAGCCAGAGCAGCAGAGATGAAGCAAGCGCAAAACTGATCAGAAGATAAATTGATTTGTTCTTTTCTTTGAAAAAATACCTGTATGTCACATACACCCCTGCAAAAAGCGGAATAAAGCCAATAGACACCATTGCCTGGATTATGTTTGTCTTCTCAAAATACAGTGAGAGAAGCTCCAGGGGAATGTTCTGCCAGATGATTGAAAAGCCGTGCTGAAGAAAAGCATTCTTGAAAATCATGAACTGGATCCAGATTATAAGAAAGATTGTGAAGAGAATTATCTCGAGCTCTGACCTTTCCTGCTTTACATTCTCTATCCTGACAATTATAAGATAAAAAATCAGGCCAATCGCAAACAAAAATGAGATTGGATGGATCAAAGATATCAATAATGCCAGTATAAGGAAATAAA
>JAGVIO010000006.1 GCA_020056025.1 archaeon | reverse complement strand
GCTTCGCATTTCCTTTCTGAGCTGGAGATGTACTGTGACAGGGTCGCAATACTGTACAATCATAAAATAATTGCAGCAGGCAGCCCTGAAAGCGTCAAGTCAATGTACTTCAAGACAGACGAAATCACCCTTCAGACAGCACCTGGGAATTATGAAGCAATCATGTCTGAGCTGAGATCATCATTTTCATCAGATATCCAGAGGGCTTTAAGAAGGGATAACTGCCTGGCCATATACACAAACAAATCAGAGGCTGTGGTTTACGACCTGCTTCGGGCAATTGATAAAAACAATGAAAAATTAATCAGCCTTGATGTAAGAAAACCTTCATTAGCCGAGATATTTGAGTCTTTCAAAAGAGACTAGAAGAAACCAGAAAAAGAAGAAATTAAAATAAATAAAAATAAATCAAAAAGAGGTAAAGGATGTTTACATTATTGCATTTAATAGGCAAGAACCTTAAGTTACTTATAAGGTCAAAAAGCTCTGCCTTAATAATAATCCTCGGGCCTTTGCTTGTCATATTTCTGCTTGGAATCACTTTTGACAATATCAACAAATACAGCCTGAACCTAGGGGTATATTCAGCTTCATACTCAGAATTGTCAGAATCGTTCATTGCCAAACTTAAGGAAAAAGAATACAGGGTGCAGAAATATGATTCTGAGCAGAACTGCATTGACCAGATAAAAAAAGGAAAACTGCATGCATGCATAATATTTCCCCCTGGACTGACAATAGAGCCTGGAAAAATGAATGAAATAGTGTTCCACGTAGATTATTCCAAGATAAACTTGATTTGGATGGTTTTGGATACTTTGTCAACAAAACTCAAGGAAAGGAGCTCGGAGTTAAGCATGGACCTTACAAGCGCATTGCTGAAGAAGATTGATGACACAAAAAATGAAATCTATCAGGCAAAGCCGATTGCCGTCAACATCAAGACAGAAAACCAGCAGTCTGCTGAAAAGATTGAAACATTCAATGCAAAGGTTGTCAGCTCAAAAGACACTTCAATACAGACTAAGGCATATTTCCAGCAAAAGATTGAAGGAGCGCAGAAGACTGTTGCTGAAGTGAAGACTTTGATCAGCAATGTCAATGTATCAAAAGGCCAAAAAGATTATATCAATACAAAGGTTGCAGATATTGGAACCTATCTTTTGAACATGTATAATAAGATTGCGGACCCAAGCAATAAAGAGGCTGATTGGATTAAGATAAACCGCCTGATGACTGAAGCAGTTTCTGAAATCGCATCCTTGAAGAGCCTTGTTGCTGCCAGCGGAACAAAGATTACAGACATACAAAGCACCCTTGACAGGATTTATACAAGCCTGGACAGCATCGAGATAAAAGAAGCAGCAACTATTATAAGCCCGGTTACAACAAGTATCAAGCCTGTTGTGCCTGAGAAGACTTATCTTAACTATGCATTCCCTTCATTGATAATATTAGTGGTTATGTTCATCAGCATACTGCTCTCAACAACTCTTGTGCAGATGGAAAGGCACAGCCCTGCTTATTTCAGGAATTTCATAACTCCGACGCATACAATCACATTTATCCTCGGAACTTATTTTACAAATATGCTGCTTGTGGCAATGCAGCTTGTGATCATCCTGTCCATATCTGCAAAATTTTTCAGCATGCAGATCATCTCTAATCTTGGCCTGATAATACCTGCGCTTTTGATCATAACAACCTTTTTTACTGTAGTGGGGATACTAATCGGTTATCTTTTCATGTCAGAAGAGACTGCAACGCTTGCTTCAATCTCAACAGGCTCTATATTCCTATTCCTTTCAAATGTGATAATGCCTCTGGAAAGCATGCCTGATTACATAAGGAATATTGCGCAGTACAATCCATTTGTGCTGAGCGAAAACATCCTGAGAAAGGTCATTATTTTCCAGGAGAAGTTTGCTTCGATAAAACAGGAGATGATATACCTGAGCATAGCTGCATTTGTCATTTTTGCAATAGTCTGGACAATACACACTCTGAAGAGAAGGCACCTTTTCCACAGATTTTCTTTTAAGATACACAGACACTAAAAAGGCTCTATTCCAAAAGAGAAGTTTTATATATTTTGTTTCTTCATACAGGAACATGGCAATAATAGTATCAGGAACACCCGGAACAGGCAAAACTACTGCAGCAAAAAAATTAGCCAGAATCTTAGGATATAATTATTTAGATACAGCTAAACTGATCAAGAAATACAAAGCTTATGATTCGTATGATTATAAGAGGAAATGCTTTGTTGTTGATACAAGGAAACTGAATAAAATGTTAATTTCAAAAATAAAGGAAAATGAATATCTCATTATAGATTCGCATCTGTCTCATTACCTTCCAAAAAAATATGCCAAGCACTGCATAATAACAAAATGCACTGATTTGAAGCTGCTTGAGAAAAGGCTGAAGAGAAGAGGATACAGCAAAAGCAAGATAAGGGAAAATCTTGACTGCGAGATATTTGATGTGTGCCTTAATGAGGCAAAAGAAAAAAAGCACAATATTACAGTCATCGATACATCAAAAAGATTTGATATCAAAAAAATAGTAAGGAAACTGAAATGAAAACAGGCATAGCTGCTCTTGAGCTGCATTACATCATTGAAGAGATGCAATTTTTAACAGGCTCAAGGCTGGATAAAATTTACAACCCTGCAAAGAAAGAGATAATAATACAGCTCCATGTTTCTGGAAAAGGAACATGTATGGTTAAGATTGATGAAAAATCAGCATATCTCACTGAGCAAAAATCTGCTGCTGAACAGCCTACTGAGTTCTGCAAGTTCCTCAGACAGAAATTAGCAAATACAAGGCTTAGAAAAATAAGACAGATTGGATTTGAAAGAATAATAGCATTTGACTTTGAAG
>JAGVIO010000210.1 GCA_020056025.1 archaeon | reverse complement strand
CCCAACAGCTATTTTTGATTTTTTGGAATTTAGGCCTTTTTGCCATACAATATAAAGCGCAATGCCCATTAAAATATACAAAGCAGTCCAAACAGGAGAGAATATCCAGCTAGGAGGGTTAAATGCAGGCTTGTTCAGCGCAGAATACCATGTTGAAACCGACGATACTGTAAAAACAGAACCAATAATGCCTGCAAACAGGCATATCAGGATTGAAATTACCAATTTCCAGAATTTTAGTTTGGCCATTTTGCTAACAAAGATTTACGAATATATAAATTCTCTGTCATTAAGAAAAAAATCTGGGGTTGAGGAGATTTTGCGCAGCAAAATCCCTGAGGTTTGCGCCCGAAGGAAAGCAAACCGCATTTCCCCGGGGTTTTTTCGTAAGAAAAAAGGCTGGGGTTGAGGAGATTTGAACTCCCGATCATGTGGTCCCGAACCACATATCATACCAAGCTAGACCACAACCCCCTATGAGACAAGAATACTAATAGTTATAAAAATCTTCTCTAAAAAATCAATGCCTTCTTTTGTGCCAATTGCCGCCGCTTCTTCTTTTGCCGTTTCCGCCAAACCTTCCTCTCTGCCCGCCGCCATGCCCGAACTTGCCCTGCTGCCTGTTCATCTGTTTTGGAGCAGGCCTGCTTGCATCGCCAGTTGCGTTCTGCGCAGTGTCTGAATGGAATTCGTGATTCATGACTTCGATGTGCGTCTTTGTCAGCCTTTCAATGTTTCTCAAAAAAGAAACTTCTTCTGCAGCGCAAAGAGAATATGCAGTTCCGCTTGCGCCTGCCCTTGCAGTCCTTCCAATCCTGTGCACATAATTTTCAGGCTCGTTTGGTATCTCGTAATTGATAACATGAGAAATGTTATCTATGTCAATGCCTCTTGCTGCAATGTCAGTCGCAACAAGGACTCTTGTATGTCCGCTCTTGAAATTTCTTAATGCCAATTCACGCTGTGACTGGGACTTGTTGCCGTGTATTGCATCGCAATTGATGCCGTGGTTTGTCAGAACGTATGCAACCTTGTTTGCCTTGTGTTTTGTCCTTGTGAATAGAAGCACGCATTTCAGGTGCTCATGCTTCAAAAGGCTTAGCAAAAGCTTATCCTTGTTATAAGAATCTACAAAAAGCACTTTCTGTTCAGTCTTTTCAACAGTCGTTGCCTGCGGCGTAACTTCAACCCTGACTGGATTAGTCAAAAGCCTGCCTGCAAGCTCGCTAATCTCTTTTGAGAATGTTGCAGAAAAAAACATTGTCTGCCTTTTGTGCGGCAGCATGCTTATTATTTTTTTTACATCATGCACAAAGCCCATGTCAAGCATCCTGTCTGCTTCGTCAAGAACGAAAAATTCAACGTCTTTTAACTTTAATTTGCCCTGATGGAACAGGTCAATGAGCCTGCCAGGGGTTGCGATCAGTATGTCTACGCCTGATGCAAGCGCCTTTATCTGCGGAAAATGCCCGACGCCGCCAAAAATCACAGTGTGCCTGAATTTCAGGAAACGCCCGTACGCTGCAAAACTGTCGCCAATCTGCGACGCAAGTTCCCTTGTAGGCGCAAGAACCAATACCCTTGGGCTTGCCCTGCAAACAAATTTCGGCTTTTGCTGCATCATTTGCAGTATCGGCAGCACAAACACAGCTGTCTTTCCAGTCCCTGTCTGCGCAATCCCTAGTATATCTTTTCCTTCCAATACAAAAGGTATTGCCTTTTCCTGTATCAAAGTCGGAACTGCATATCCTTCCTTGCTTATTGCCTGCAGAAGCGGTTCAATCAAATTTAATTTTTTAAATGGAATTTTGCTTCAACTCTCTGTATTTTTAGCAAAAAGAAGTGATGCTTTATAAAAGGATATACTTTTTGGCTGTTGGCATGAAAAAATTTGAAAAGCATTGCAAAGGTTGCAGAAAAGATGCGCACTGCTGCATTTTCAAGAAAACAGGATTTACATTTATCAGCCCTAAAGATGCTAAAAATATCAAGCAGAAAATAAATAAGGATTATAGTTATTTCTTGGATTATTCGCCGCTTTCAAAGAAAGTTGTTGATGTGCTAAGGGATTGTGATCCTGCTCTTGAAGGCAGAATGAGATATTTGCAATTGGACAAGAAAAATAGGATTCTTAGGCTAAAGACAAAGAAAGATGGGAGATGTATTTTCTTGGGCAATGATGGCAAGTGCGAGATTTATAGCATAAGGCCAAACATCTGCAGGATATTCCCTTTCTGGGCAATGAGGTTAATCAGCAGAAAGATTAAAGTGATAGAGCATGACAATAAGCCAAGATGCAAGGCAATCTGTTCAATCTCAAAAATAAAAGATGATGTTGAGAAAGCGATTTCTAAAAAGAAAGCAGCAGCGATAAGGAAAATCTTCAAAGACATTGAAAATGAGGCAAAAGATTATAAGAAAAATGTCAGAGGATTTGCCAAGGAATTAATTTGCCGATAAAATCATTTCACATTACTTATACAACAAATAGTTTTATATATTTCTATAAGAATAATATTGCCATGGGCGAGGTAAAATTCGGCAAGCAAGGGCATTGGAACATCTTTTACGCAGAAAAAGGCGTAATTGCTATAGCGTATGCAGGCGAAAAAACTTTGCTTGTATACTTGAATGAAAAAGAGAATGGAATCCAGAGCTCTGTGCAAATAGTTGATTCTAAAAACAATGGCTACTTTACAAGAGTCGAGAATGATAAACTTGTTGAAATTTATCTTAAGGATGACAAGCAGCTGAAATCGCCTGCAACAAAAAATAACCTGAAAGAGTACATGCCAATATTATATACCCTACCCAAGAATATTAAGGATGCTATAAATCCATTGCTGCTGTAAAATGAAAATTAAAGTCAAAAAT
>JAGVIO010000189.1 GCA_020056025.1 archaeon | reverse complement strand
CATGCTGAATTTGGTAGGAAAGAAATCAGTTGAACTTGGCATAAAGCTAGGCTTGGTTGATGAAGAAGTAATTATTGATGTGTGTGGAATTCCTCATGCGCAGTGCGTGATAGCAGAAGAGTAATGGGTTTATTTGTATTTTTCATTCATTTTTATTTGATAATCTCTTCAGCAAACACTCTGCAGCATATTCTCTGCCTGATTCAGCAGCACTCTTCAGCGCTGTTACAGCCTCAAATTTTGTTGGCTTGTATTCTCCTTCTCTCAATCCATATCTTTGGCAGACTTCATCTATCTTCAAATAATCTGAATGGCAGTATGCTTTTCTCAATGCAGCAATATCTTTGTCAGAAGCTCCTCTCTCAATCAATGCATTCTCTGCAAGAACAGAATACGCTGCGTCTATAGTTCCTGCATTGCCTGATGCTATTCCAGATTCTATCTCTTGCCTAAGGAATGCATGATGAAGTGTGCTTGTGGATTCTTGGATTGTGGATGTCATTTTCTTAGTCATCTTCTCTTATTCTTTATTTAGGTACTCGTGAAGCATCTTCAGCATTTTAGCTGTATGCCCATTCAGTATGTCTTCTTTGCGCTTTGCTTCTTCTCCTGGATAATGGAGTGAATAATTCTCTGCTCTTTTCTCAAGCATTTCAAATTCAATATAAACAATATCTTTTAGAGGTTCTGTAACATTCGCAAATTCTCTTTCTGAAATTACTTTTTTGGCATACATTGCTTCTATTAGAAAATAAGAGCAAGCCACATCATCAAGACAATGAATTGCTGCTGTTTGTGTACCATCTTTCGTTCTTTGAATATGACTCAACCCATGATGCATATCGAATATTGCCCTTCCTGCTAGATGCTGCAAACATTCATATTCAGCCCTTTTTTCAAATTCAAATTTTTCATTTTCCATTTTCATTCATCTTTCAAAACATTGTATTGATTCAAGATATCTTGCAACACCCTGGGCAATAGGCTCATTGTTCTCTTCTGCTTCGACAACAAACTCGTGCAGGTCAGCAGGGTTCATAGACAAGGCCCTTATTTTTTGATCATACCTATTCTCAATTTTTTGACATAGGTTCTAGTCATTCGCTTCAAAAGCAGCATCAAACTCTCTGATGTAAGCTTCTGTCAGATCAGTGATTTTGTACATAATTCCATTTTGTTCTTTTGTTGATGTCATTTTTCATTCACCTTTTGTTTTGTTTTTTCTGTTGCGTTTTAAGCCCGCTTGGCTTTGTTTTGTGTCAGGCATTTCTCGCCTGTATTTTTGTTACTTAGTGGTAGTATTGATAAGCTAATATATTAATATTTATGCTCCACTAATGGAACATAATAGAAAGAATTAAATACTATCGCCTCATAGAACCGCCTATGGATAAGGAGATATTCCAGGAAATAGGCCTCACAAATGCTGAAACTAAGATTTACATAGCTTTGCTTAAGACAGGCAGAACAACAGCAGGGCCTTTGTTAAGGGAAACAGGCCTTCAAAACTCTACTTTGCACAAAACACTGCACAAACTAGTGAGCAAAGGCTATGCTTCTTTTGTGATAAAAGGAAAAACCCATTATTACCAAGCTGCTGATCCTGAAACCATCATGAAATTCATAAAAGAAAAAGAAACCAGATTTGAGTCAATGCTCCCTGAACTCAAAGTATTGCAGAAGCCGATTGAAAAGCAGGAAGCAGAAGTATTTGAAGGTTTCAAGGGCTTCAAGAATATGCTTTATGAATTTATCAAGGATGGAGAAAAAGGAGATGAATATTTGTTTTTTTCTTTCTACAACAAAAACCCAGATGATTTTGACAATGTTTATAATTTCTATAAAGACTTTGAAAAAGAAAGGAAAAAATTAGGCATTGTTGTCAAAGGAATTGCTCCTTCAAAGATTAAAGACAAATTTAAAGGAAGGGACATAAAAAATTTGGTTTTTGTAGATTTCCTAGTTCTGTTAAATATCTCTGTTTTTAGAGACAAAGTAGTATTCACCCCTTGGGAAGATAAGCAAATTTCTTTTATGATATATTCAAAACAATTGGCAGAATCATTCAGGCAATATTTTTATTCTGTTTGGAACAAATAATACCTTACCCAAACCATTTCCCCAATCCTGCCTGTTTCTCTTCGTCTTTTCCGAATACGTCCTGTATTCTTCTCTGCAGAAGCTCAAGGCTCTGCTTCAGATAAGAAGGAACATTGTATTTGTTTGCAAGGCTTATCGAAGGCTCAAGGTATTTTATCACAGATCCTTCTGATATTGTGAATAATATCCTTCCTCCGCATTTTGTGCATTTGCCTATCAAAGGTGGTCTTCTGAATTTCTCATTGCATTTCACACATCTGAATTCCTGCATTGAAAATTTACGCAAGTTTCCTTTTGTATCCCTTATGAAATGCGACTCAATAACACGACGGGCAACATCCATCTCATCAACAGCCCTTATCTTTTCAGCAATGAGCATCTGTCCTTTAAGCTTGTCCTGCATCGAAGGCAGTGTTTTGTATGCAGAGCATCGAACTCCATTGTTGATATTCAATGTGTCATGCGTAAATCCCATGCCTTCATACTGCGAAGACTTGTTTAATCTCTCACGGAAAACCTCTACTTTTGCTTCAAAAGGCATCTTATATTCAAGGCATGCATTGTAAAATTCAAGCGGATATTTGAAAGCAGTGTCCATGTCAAACAGCATATCATCAACTTCAGAAGGTATTACAGCAGATGTCAAAACAAGAGGCGCATCCTGCGTAGCTCCTTTTGTATTCGGAAGGTAATGCCTTGAGAAATTAAGCAGGGCATCCATCAATAATATGATGCTGGCCTCGTCGCCATCGCAGTCTCTTCTCGTCGCTGCATGTATCATCGGATGCGCTAAAAATCCCTGCGTCTTGGAAAATCCAATGATCCTGCAGACAGTTGCTGCAGAAGTATGAGGTGCAAGAGCCAGAGCCAGATGCCCGACCACATCCTCTTTTGTTTGCATATTGTAAAATGGCTCAAGCCCATAAAGAGATCTCAATAATTCATCACACATATTTGCTACCCTGAACAGCACAATATCGCTTCCAAGGTCAGGCGATTCATCACAGCTCGGAAGAACAATATCCTGCGGCTTTATTTCAATTATCTGGCTGTCATTTTCAATTGGTTTTCCGTGTATATCATGCGTATATCCTAACTCTTTAAGCTTTTTAACAGAAGTCCTTATTTCATTTGGCTTGAAATGTGTCAGAGGCATCTGAGTCATGTCATATCTTGTAGTTCCATCCTTATTTACATAGATATCATGCTTTGCCCTGAGTATTCCTTTAAGCAGATGCTCAGGAAGATGGTCTTTGTTGGATGTCCCTCTTACTCCTTTGATAAGGTCAGGGCAGTTTTTTGTCTGCATTTTATTCAGGCAGTCTTCAAATTCATGATTTATATCCACTTCTTTTCTCTTGTAGCTTTGGGCATCTCCGTGCTGAAGGCATGTTTTCTGGTCCATTACCATATTGCATTTTCTGCAGTAATATTTTCTCTTTGCTTTGTTGCCGCAGGCATCGCAAAAGCTGTACAGTATCTCTTTGTTGCAGTGTTCGCAAAAAAACAAAGCAAAATCAGATCTTACTTTCCCTGACTCGATTGATTCCTGGAAGCATCTTAGCCTTCCTCCTTCTGCTCCGACAGGGAACAGGACATGGGGGCTTCCTGTCAGTTTTCTCATCTTTGCTTTTTCAGGCCTGCCCATCCTTCCTCCTATGAACAAGCCTGCTTTGTCCCTTTGTTTTATATTTGAAAGGGAATTCACAATATTCAATACATTTATCTCAGTATTATCTTTGATTGCTTTTATCGCAGATTCAATCTCATCAGGAGATTTTATCGGCAGAATAGAATATAATATGCTTGCAGCTTCTTTTTCAAAAACAACAAATTCTTTGTTGACAGAAAGATGTGGTATTCCAAGCAGCTCGGCAACTCTCTTTTGCTCGTCCATTGGCACAATTATTTTCTTGACAATCCCGTCTTCAGTTTTGATTTCTGCTTTCTTGAGCCACTGTAGCATTGATAAGAACTGCTCTTTGTTTATTGTGCTCCAATAATAGGAATGATAAGGGTGCAACGGAATATTCAATTTCTCTGATATCAGCAATGCACCCTCTGCAGAAACTTTTGTTCTTAGTGGATTGCTCAGCACAGCGTCAATGTCTTCTTTAGGCACCTCAATCAGCTCAGACAGTTTGTCAGTATCCAAGTTGCCAAAAAGATTGACAATTGCCTTCTCAAATTCCATGACCCACCATTCTTCGCAGTATCCAGGCGGAACTAAGATATGGTTCCTGTTCAGGAAATCTCCGTAATTGAACAGAATATCCCCTAAAAAAAGTATTTCAGCAACCTTCTCTTTTAGCTCTTTGAAGTCTTTTTCTGAATTTATTTTCACAACAGAGCCGTTTTCCAGCCTTACAATAGGCCCTTCAATCGTATCGCATGATGAAACAGTGCATCCTTTGCCAGGCCTCTCGCTCTTTACCTGTGTTCCGATTGCAATGAAATTATCAAGCACCTTCATTGTTGCAGGATGTATTGCTGCGCATGAATAGCCTGTTGTTCTTGCCCTGCCATATCTCAGCCTGAATCCTCCTGCTGCAAGCGGATGCGTCAGCACAGGCCTTCCTCCGACAACATCCTTGATAAAAGTAAGGTCAGGCTTGATTTTTGCAGAAAACTTTTCTTCTTTCCTTTCTTCTTTTTTAGTAGCGCCTTTTGCATGCATTTCCTTCTTCAGCTTGACAAAATCTTCCAGGAAAAACCAATGCTCCATTGAAAAATCCTTGCCCCATTTGGAAATCTGCTTCCATAGCTTTTCAGCTTTTTGCGCAATTCCTTCTCCCATTACAAGGCAGACTCCGCCCCGTATATTATTGGTTTCAATCCTGGGCAAATCCTTGTAATTGGAAACTTCTAATTTTTCAGTTGGGTCTCCTGCTATCTGCACAGGGATGTGTCTTGTAAGAAATTCAATTTCTTCTACACTGGGCAGATATTGCAGATTGTTTGCCCTCTCGTGGTAATCATAGAGCTCAGCAGCCATTCTTTTTACTTCCCTTTCATCAGGGTCATATGCTGCAAAGCCGAATTTTTTTCGTATATAATCTATTATCAGGACAGAGACAGAAGCTCCTGTTCCTCCTGCGCTCCTTATTGGCCCTGAGAAATAAGCCTTGAAATAATCTTTGCCATCTTTTGTTTTCTCAATCTTCAGCTCGCTGAAGCCCTCAAGAGGCGAAGCAACAGATCCTAAGGTATGATATGCAAATCCTATCCTTATTCCTATATCCATTGCTTCTTTCTGGTCTTTAAATTTGCAGAATTTTTCAAGAGCAACCTCTTCTGCAATCAGCAGCGAAACTCTCCAGTCAAGGACACCATATTTTT
>JAGVIO010000216.1 GCA_020056025.1 archaeon | reverse complement strand
TGCTCTTCCGATCTCCGTTTACCATTTCATCAGCATCTTCAAGCACAACATTGATATGGATATCAAAAGCATACAATGTGCCGACATACTGCTTTTCGTTTTTCAATTCTACTATTACTCTTTTTCCCCTTGCCTTGTTCAAAGCATCCAAAGGCCTTGCTGACTCAGAAACCATGTTAAAACCCTCCTGAAATTTCATTATATCCAGAAATAAGCCCTGCATTTATAAAGTTTTCTGCTGGAACAGGCAAAGGCAGGGCTCTGTCCTAAATCTCGCTTTCGGAAAACTTTATAAACAACCGCTTGATTCTAATCACAAAATGGTTATACTGCAGGCAAGGTCAAAGCGAAAAGTAACAGGCGGAAGATACATTGACGCCCATAAGAAAAAGACAGCTCAGCTTGGAAGATTTCCTGCATCAACAAAATTAGACACTGAGTCTCATAAGATTATAGTCAGGACAAGAGGCAATAATGTCAAGGAAAAATTGCTTAAAGGAAATGTTGTGAATCTTTATGATCCTTCTTCAAAGACGTTTTCCAAAGCGACGATAAAGACTGTTTCAGGCAATGCAGCAAACAGGCACTTCATCAGGCGAAACATCATAACAAAAGGCGCTGTTATTGAGACAGAGAAAGGCAAGGCACGAGTAACATCAAGGCCAGGCCAGGTTGGAGTTATTGATGCTGTTTTAATCACTCAAAAGTGATAATAATAGAAAGGTTTAAATAATCAGGCATTCTTTATCATAATATGGAAATAAAGGCCAACTCAATCGATGATGTTCTAAGACTTATCTCAGAAAGATTGCTCTCAGGCAGTCAGGCAGAGCTTAATATTTCTGCAGAAGAGAATTGCAGGCATAAGGGCAGGGCATACGGAGAAAGGGAATTTTGCATAATCTACAATGCTTCATTTTTCAAGCAAGGAGACAGAACAGAGCAAAGGTTCAGGCAAGAGCCTATTGTGCTTGACAAAGAGGATTCTGTTGAAAAGGATATAGAAGAAAGATGCCAGGCTGCTGCTGATTATTTTCAGGCAGCAAAATATAGTATTGACAAAACAAACAGCTCGCTTAAGATAAGCAAAGCGCAGGAGCCAAAAGCAGATATCAGCCTGCCTAATAGTATACCCTATTACAGCGTGATTGAAAGAGTCAGCCCTTTGCTTGGCGTCAAAAGAAAAAATGTAGAAAATTATCTTCAAAAGCGTTACTCTTTCGGACAGTCCCTTCACCAGACAGATATACGAGTTGATGAAATTGTTGAAATGTTCGGCAGGTTCAGAGGGGAAAACAAAAAAAGCCCAGAAGCAGTTTATGCAGCCCTGAAAAGATATTGGGCAGAAGTTACAAAGAGTGAGGATAAAGAAATTTCTAAAGAATCAGATTCATCAGGTCAGCAACATCTTTTTGAATGAACTTAGATTTTCTAGGGCTTTCTGAATCCCCTGACAACTATTTTTATTGCATCTTCTAAAAGAATAAGAGCCAGTTGCCTTAAAAAAGGGATTGTCTTAAATGGAATTGTAACAACTTTTATCCGTTTGTTCTTGATAGCCTGGATTACATCATTAACTGTCTTTTTTGAATCTATCAGTGAAAATGTTTTGCCGAAGAAGCGCATATTATGAAGGTCAGAAGAGCCTATCACTGCCTTGTTATATTTCTTTGCAGCATCTACTGCCATCCTGTTGAAGGGATTAACCTGTTTTGTATAGAAATATGAATACTCCACTGCGTCAAACAAATTAATGTTGTTCAGAAACTTCTCCCTCAGGCCTACCGGCGGATAGAATGTGTGCGGCGCAGCAATTAATGTATTTTTTCTTCTCACTTTTGCAAGGTCAGAAATCTTTTTTACTTTCTTTGCTTCGTCAGCAGTTACATTGTACATAAGGACATGCCTGCCTTCTACTGTCTTTTCTATCCCTGGAATGATGAGAATATTTTTTTGAGCAGCATATCCTATAATCTCCTTGTCATTGAACAAAGCGTTATGAGGGGTTATTGACAATACTTCATAGCCTTTTTCGGCAGCCCTGTCTATTAATTGTTTAGCAGGATAATTGACAAACATGTCCTGCACATCTTCCTTTGTATGTATATGCAAATCAGCTTTTAACATTCTTCATTCAGCAAAAAACAAAGTTTTTAAAGGTATTCTTTTTAAGTTGGCATAAGACAGGTTATCAATATGCTAGTCGGAATTGTAGGAAAGCCATCATCTGGAAAAAGCACATTCTTCAGGGCAGCTACGCTTGCAGAAGCAGAGATAGCTAATTATCCTTTCACGACAATAAAACCCAATCATGGCGTCGGCTATGTAAAGGTTGACTGCGCTGACAAGGATTTCAAAGTCCAGTGCAACCCAAGATTCGGCTATTGCATTAACCATAAAAGATTTGTTCCTGTTGACATGCTTGATGTTGCAGGATTAGTTCCAGGAGCGCATATGGGCCACGGAAGAGGAAGTGAATTTCTTGATGACTTGAACCAGGCGCATGTGCTGATTCATGTTGTTGATATCTCTGGCTCTGTGAATGAGAAAGGCGAGCCTGTGCAGCCATTGAGCTATGATCCTATGAATGACATTCGATTCTTGGAAGTCGAGCTTGACATGTGGTATTACAGGAATCTCACAAAAGGCTGGGAAAAATTTGCAAGGCAATTGCAGCAGGAAAAAAAGGAAGTGCAAAAGCCGCTTGCAAAACAGCTTTCGTTCTTGAGGGTAACAGAAGACATGGTAAAGGAAGTTATAAGAAGATTCAATCTTGATGTAAATGCTCCTCTAAAATGGACAGAAGCTGAACTGAAAAATATGGCAAGAGAATTAAGATTGATGACAAAGCCGATGCTGATTGCAGCAAACAAGATTGACATTCCAGGAAGCGAGAAGAATTATGAAAGAGTCAAAGCAGCATTCCCTGAATATATAATCATCCCTTGCTCAGGCGATTCAGAACTTGCATTAAAAGAAGCTGCAAAAAAAGGGTTGATAGATTACATCCCGGGAGAAAGCAAGTTCACAGTCAAAGATGAATCTAAATTAACAGACAAGCAAAAGCTTGCATTGAATTTCATACAGAAGAATGTTCTGGACAAGTTTGGCTCAACAGGAATACAAGATGTTTTAGATGCAGCTGTTTTCAAGCTGTTGAAATACATAGCAATATTCCCAGGCGGTGTAAACAAATTGTCAGACAAAGACGGAAATGTAATACCTGACTGCTTTTTGTTGCCAGGAGATTCAACAGCACTTGACTTTGCATATTCATTGCATACAGATTTAGGCGACAAATTCATACGGGCAATAGATGTAAGGACAAAGATGGTTGTAGGCAAAGAGCATAAATTAAAGCATCGGGATGTTATGGAAATCATAACCGGCAAATAAAAAGGTGATAATTTTGGCTGAAAAGAAAAAACAAGAAAAAGGGTTCTTTGGAAAACTGTTTGAAAAAATGGACAAAAAGCTTGAGAAAAAAGCAAAGAAAAAATGCTGCTCTGGCAAGTGTAAGTGAATATGCTGCAGCAGACAGTTGACTGGATATTCTATGGATTGTTTGGATTAGACAAGACTTCAATATTAACAGAATCATTAAACTATTTTGTGTATGATTCAATCAAAATCATTCTTCTGCTGTTTGCGATGATATTTGCAGTAGGATTTTTAAGAACTTACATTCCTCCTGATAAGATTAGGAAATGGCTTTCTGGCAAAAGGCTTGGCTTTGGTAATTTAATGGCATCTTTGTTTGGTACAATAACGCCTTTCTGTTCATGTTCAAGCATTCCTATATTCATAAGCTTTGTCAAAGCAGGAGTTCCTTTGGGCGTGACATTTTCATTCCTGATAACTTCTCCGATAATAAACGAATATCTTATGGTATTGATGCTCACGTTCTTTGGCTGGAAGATTGCAGCAGCATATGTCTTAAGCGGAATTTTAATAGGCGTATTCTCAGGAATGATTCTAGGAAAGATGAAGCTTGAAAAATATCTTGTAACAGACATAACAAAAACAAAATTAGAGAAAGAAAAAAAATATAAATTTGTTTCGCAAAGATTATTGTTCGGCTTCAATGAGGCAAAAGGCATAACTAAAAAGATTTGGCTATGGATTTTGGTTGGAGTTGCTATAGGCGCATTGATACACAATTATGTTCCAGAAGAATTAATTCATTCTGCATTAAACAAGACAGGCATATTTTCAGTAATTATCGCAACACTGATAGGAGTTCCTATGTACGGCAACTGCGCAGCAATTGTTCCTGTTGCAGTTGCATTATTCCAGAAAGGCATTCCTTTGGGAACAGCGCTTGCTTTCATGCTTGCCATATCTGCATTGAGCTTTCCAGAAGCAGTCATCTTAAGAAGGGCGATGAAGCTTAAATTGATATTGATATTCTTCGGAATTGTTACTGCTGCAATAATTGTGACAGGATATTTGTTCAATTTGCTGCAGGGAATTCTGGTATAGTCCATATTTCATGAAAAATGAAGATTAAGCCCTAAAAGTATTTCTTTAAAGTGTAACCAAAAAGGTAACACCCTAAAATGACTTCTTGAAATATATGAAGTAATTAAAAAATATTCATCATTTCTGGCTTTTTTGGCATCAAGTTTTTGTAATATATACGTCATACATAATGTATGCATGACCAAAAAAGATTATTAAATACTAGGCATTTAAATGCTAAATGGGCAAATACAAGAATATTGCACTTCCTATTGAACTTGTGGATAGAATTGATGCAATAATGAAATAAGGGGTTGCTACCCCTTATAATCCCCTTCCGCCTCGCTACTCGGCAAGCCCC
>JAGVIO010000209.1 GCA_020056025.1 archaeon | reverse complement strand
TTAGCATTGTCCTTACTCCTTTTCAGGGTAAATCCTGGTTATTGCCTTTATCAATGGGTTGTCTGAATCCTTGTTTTTTGCAACAACGCCCTTGATTTTTCCAGTGCCCAAGGCATCGTACATCTCCCTGTATTTGTCCTTGTTTTTCATGAAATCGTCCTCAACAAACTCCTTGACAAGCTGCTTTGCTGCATTCATCTGCATTGAGCTTGATGCGAAATTGTTTGCCTGGACCATGAAGCTGTCTTCAAACTCCAGCCTGTGCCTGATTACATAAGGCAGCACTTCCTGCACTGTTTCTGCTGAGACTTCATTTTCACCTTTAAGGAAGCTTAAAAGCCTTGAATAGTCATAGACAGACCTCATTGAAGCCCTTAGGCCTATGTTGTTGTCAACTTTTCCTGAAACATAATTTGTATCATGGTTGTTGTTTTTTCCGCTCTTTTGTGAAGAGTTCAGGTGGTCAAAAAATGCATCTGCCAAAAGCCTTGCGTCAGCAGAATAGCTTATCCCTGCAATAATGTATGGAATAGCCTGCCTTTCATCTTCTGCAATGCTCATGCCTTCTATTTGCTCTGCGAAATTCAATGATTTTTCCCTGAGCTTCTTTATCTTGTCTTCGTATGGAATGCTCTTGTCAACTATCAAATCCTGCATTTCATTAGCAATGCTGTTGCTTGACAGCCTGCCTCTTATGATATTAATAGGCTCCCTGCCGATTATCTCGTTTGCGCTTTTCATAAAACCATCAAGCGCTTTTTTCCTGTCAGCATCAGAGCTGCAAGACAAGACATCTGAAAGGTATTTTTTCTTTAGTGAAACAACCCTTGAAGCATCATCCTTGCTTAACCCAAACAGGCTTAATCCGCCCTGCAGGTATGACTGCAAAAATAATGGGAACGAGACTTCTACTGAGATGTCAAACCTGTCAAGCAACGGAGGCAAAAGGCTTGTGTTTCCTCCATCGTTGTAATTTGCAGTTGCGAAAAAAGGAAGCTTCTGAGGATTCCTTATAACTTCGTTAAGGTACTGGAACTGTCCGTTTTCAACAGACCTGAGCAAAAGGTTCTGCGTTCCTTCTGGTATCCTGTTGATTTCATCTATGATTTTTGCAGAAGGTGTCTGCGCAAATATGCTGAAAATCACTTTTTCTGCCTCGTTGAGCTTTGAGAAGTCAAGCCTTCCTACTATCTTCTCCTCTGTCAGCTGCGGATGTCCCTGTATCATTCCTCTTTCAACAAATTCAATAGGAAGCTGGTAAACCAAAGAAGAAACAGCCTCTGCTGTTGTTGTCTTTCCAAGGCCGTAGTTTCCGAGAGTAAGCTGATTCCTGTTAAGAAGTGCTGTCATTATGCTGAAAAGCGCAACGTCATTGCACAGGTTCTGCCCGACCTGCATGTTCGGGTGGTTGACATAATAGCTTATGCTAATGTAATCCTGCATTGAAAATATCTTGTTTCTTATCTCATTAAGCCTGCTTTCCAGATTGTTCATTTTTCATTCACCTCTTCAATTACTGCTGGCGCAACAGCAACCTCGTATATCTTGCTGCTGGATGTTACTGGCTTTTCTTCGCCTAATTGCTTATGGCGCTCATAAGCATTTAATCTTGCTTCAAGAGCTTCTGCAAATGCCAATGGCCTTAATGTTATTCTATAAATTTCGTTTGTCATTCTCCTGCCTCCCTTATTACGTCTATTGTAAGTTTTACAACAGTTGATGGCCTTAGCTCATTGCTCAGCAAAGCCGGCAAAACAATTATTGATTTCCTGCCTTGCTTTGCGATCCTTTTTGTTATTACATACTGTTTTTGTTCCATTGTGATTCCTCAGGTATACCTTGCTCATACCGACGTAAAGAGAATAAAGAACCGCTTCTATATAAACCTTTGCTTTTTGTTGTTACTTGATAGTGATAAATAAATATTTGCCTGTTATTTCTTATAACTTAACTTTTACTAACGTACAGTTCAATTTTAGTGAGGGAAAAGCTAACTAACAGTTCAATTTTAGTAAGATTTGTATAGGATTAAACTAAATAAAGTAAACTTTCAATAATCGTTTCCTTTTATGTAGTCCATAAACAGACGATAAATAAGGATGTGTTAATGTAAGAGCTTTACCGTAATTAGATAAGGTAAAATACCGTAAGTAGTTAAGGTATTATACCTGAAGTAGATACGGTAAATTTAAATACTTGAAGATATTACTACAATAAAATGGAATTTTATGACAGAAAAGAAGAATTAAAGAATCTACTGAAAAAATATCAAAATTTAGATTCAGCAGAATTCTGTGTAATTTTTGGCAGAAGAAGGCTTGGCAAAACTGCATTTGTACAGCAATTTCTCAAGAATGTCAAAGAAAAAGTATTATATATTTATATCAGCAAAACCAGCAAGACTGAACTATTGAGCCTTATTTCAGAAAATATCAATGAACAAACGGGGGATAAAGTAAAAATAGACGATTGGCGTGATTTTTTCAATTATCTATACCAAAAATCAATTGATGAGAAATTTGTCCTTATCATGGATGAATTTGCAAGGTTAAAGACAGATTCGCCAGATTTTCTTACTAAATTTCAAGATGCATGGGATTCAAAACTATCGAAAACAAAATTAATGTTTATTGCGATTGGTTCCTCTATGAGCATGATGTATGACATATTCATGGACTATGAAGCTCCATTATATGGCAGAATGACATCAAAAATCGTATTTCAGCCATTCCGGTATGTAGATTTTAGAGACATGTTTAAAGAAGTAGATGAAATAAAGAAAATTGAAATATATTCTGTATTTGGTGGTACACCCCATTTCTTATGGTTTGCAAAGAAAGAAGCAAACAAGGAAATCATAGAAATAATAGATTCTACAATTCTGTCTGAAATGGCTCCTTTAAAAGATGAGCCTACCAATTTCATAACAATGGAGCTTAAAAAAGAGACAAATTATAATTCAGTATTATATGCTATATCAAAGAGTGATGGAAGCAGGCACGAACTGCTATCTAATACAGGAATACCTCAAAAAGAAATAGATTATTATCTTAACAATCTTATCGAATTGCTAAAAATAGTTTACAAATTTGAGCCTATGTTTTACAAAAAAAGCCATAACATAAGGTATAGGATTATGGACAATTTCTTTAATTTCTGGTATAAGTTTATTTTTCCAAACCAATCTCTGCTTGAAATAGGAGAAAAAAAGATGTTAAAGAAAAAGATAGATTTAGAACTGAACAGTTTTATTGGCTATCGATTTGAAGAAATTGTCAAAGAGCTACTTATCCTGTATAATGGCGGTAAGAAAATTAAAAATCTCGAAATAGATTTTGACAGCATGGGTCCTTGGTGGGGCAAAAATAGGGAAGGAGAAACTAAAGAAATTGAGATTGTTACTAATAATAAAATAAAAAGGGAAAGTATTCTTTGTGAAGTCAAATGGACAAACCAGCCTATCGGAATTGGCATTGTTAAAGAGCTTAATGAAAAATATAAATTAATAAATGTAACTGGAGCTTTCAAATACTTAATCGTTTCAAAATCAGGATTTAACAAAGAATGCTTAGATTACATGGATGAAAAGAAAATTACTCATCTAGATTTAAAAGAAATTGCAAAATTGTTTGACGAAGCGGAGTAAACAATCTACTAAAGAGAATATATGTATTTTAGGGGAGGCTGAAGAGTAGTCTATTATAAAAGGAAAGATTCGTGTATAATTAGTCTTTTACGATAGGCTGCTTAAAGTATAATTTCACAAATGTTTTATAAACAAACCAATTCTTTTTCAGTTTAATGAAAGCAATTGCGTTATCCAATAAAGGCCTTGAAGACATTTCTGCTCTTGAGATTAAAGAGCTGATTGATGTCAAGACAGAAATCAAAGACAGCGTTGTATTGTTTGATGCAACTGAGGAAGAGCTTGCTTTGCTGTCATACAAAGGGCAGTCATTCAAAAGAATAATGATATATTTAGGAGAATTTTCAGTAAATGACTCAGAAGACTTTGCCAAAGTTTCAAAGATTGATTTTTCTAAATGGCTGGCAAATGATAAAACTTTTGCTGTCAGAACAGAGATAATCCTGAATGAGAATTTCTGCACACAGGAAGTTGAATATGAAACTGGCTCAAACATAAAGACAGATTCAAAGGTTGAGCTGAAGAATCCGGATGTGACTATATTTGCTTATATCTTTGAAAACAATGGTTATATTGGAATTGATTTTTCAGGAGATATTGCAAAAAGAGATTACAAGATTTATACATCAAGGCATGACCTGAAAGGAAATATTGCTTATGCTCTTGCAAGGCTTTCTGGATATGACGGGAGCTCTGACAAGATATTTGCAAATCCTTTATGCACAAACGGGACAATTGCTGTTGAAGCTGCTCTTTTTGGAACTGGAAAGTCTGTCAATTTCTTTAACAAAGAGAAATTTCCTTTTTTGAAATTCTTTGCTTTTGATTTAAGCAAATTCGATTCTGAAGAAAAAGAAGCAAAAGTAATTGCTTTTGACTGGCAGTTTGGGCATGTCAAAGCTTCTCGTAATAATGCAAAGATTGCAGGCATTGAGCTGAATGCTCTGAAGTCAGACATTGGCTGGATTAAGAATTCCTTCAAGGAAAATGAGGCTGACTGCATTGCTGCAAACCTGCCGCATACAAAACTGGTTGACATCGCACAGCAAGGCAAGGAGCTGTTCTCTATGGCAAAATCTGTTCTGAAGAAAAATGGAAAAATAGCTGTCTGCTCAAGCGCATTGGAGCTTAAAGATATTGCTTCTGAGCATGGATTTTCTCTGGCTGATGAAAGGGATATAGTGAATGGAAAGGAAGTGCTGAAAATAGCAACGTTTTTAAACAAATAGGGATTTTTCTGCTTGGGTAGAGGGGGTGCTTAACTGACGGTAATATGATTGAGTGCCTTTAAACAGGCATTTGGTATTATTGCTGAGGAAAGTCCGCCCACCGCAAAAAAAGCTGCTGCTGTTATGGCAGATGGAGAAATCCATGGCAATGGGCCAGAAACAAACATCCAGGGCAGTTAGGATGAAAATGGCGAAGCTTTGTTGCGAAACAAGCGAGCAAATCCATAGACGTTTGCCTTGGAATCGGTGAAACCCGAATCCCTGCTGGTGCAAGTGCTGTTACGCATGCTTAGTAAAATGTTAAGACAGTCTGCCTATGGGAAACTGTAGAGACTGACAAAAGGCGGCTTACAGCCCCTCTACCATTTATATTCAAAAGTTAAAGGTGAAAAACAAATGGCTCAAGACAGGATAACAATGCCTTCTGGAATGGGAGGATTAACAAGATATTTTGATGAATATAAATCCAAGATATCATTAAAGCCAGGGCATGTGATTATTTTAGTGATTGCAGTGATAATAATACTAATCATTCTCAATGCATGGCTAAGCGGAGTTTTCTAGGCATTAACAGGTGACTAAGATGTTTCCAGGAGTTAATCCAAGGCAGATGCAGCAGGCAATGAAAAGAATGGGAATCCAGCAGCAGGAGATAGATGCTACTGAAGTCATAATAAGAACTGCTGACAAAGAGATTGTTATAACAAATCCACAGGTTTCTAAAATAAATATGATGGGACAGCAGACTTACCAGATTGTCGGAGAAGAGCATGAGAGAGAGATAAGCACAGCTCCTTCAATAAGCGAAGAGGATATTAAAACAGTTGCTGAGCAGGCAAATGTTGAGCTGGATGCTGCAAAAAAAGCGCTTGAAAAGGCAAATGGAGATATTGCACAAGCGATAATTGATTTGCAGAAAACTGATTAAAAAAGTATTTAAACATGGTTTTCTTTAGCTGATTTTGTAATGATAGATGAAACTCTCAATGAATTCTTATTGAATGCAAAAGAAGAGCTCAGCAGGGCAGAGCAGCAGATTTTTGTCAGCCTGAAATATACAAGGACAGCTGATGTGATTAAGAATGCAATTGAAAGGCTGATTTCCACTTTTGACGCATGCTTTGAAGTGATTTTTGAAAAGCTGAAAAGAAGAAGAAAAGAGCTTGTGGTTCCTGAGCAGTACAAGGCAAGATGCGAGACTTTAAGGAAATTGCTGAAGAAAGACAAAAAGATAACTGAAGCAATTGATATCTATCTGCTGCTGAAAGATATTGCTGAAGCAAAGTATGACAAAAAAGATGAATATCACAGGACTGTCACAATGATTGCTTATATCTCTGAAAAGCCTTTTGAAATCAATATTGACAAACTTTACGAATATTTCGGAAAAGCGAAAGAGCTCATAACATACTTTGAAGAGGAGTTTCTTTAAGGCTCTATCCTGAATCCAGGTTTTGGGTTTCTTTAGGGTGTGGGACAGAATTAGATTATCCAAGCCAATGAAGATTGTGCCATAGCGACGTGAGCATATCTGCGGTGTCTATTCTATCAGCTCTTTTCTGTCCC
>JAGVIO010000117.1 GCA_020056025.1 archaeon | reverse complement strand
TTGGACATAATTTGAGTATATAAATCATCTATGAGCAAAAGATAGACAAAATATAGACAGATTTATAAATTGTATATTTATTATCTCTCTTATGTGTTCAATATTCAGAAAAATTATAACTTATTTCAGTTCTCTTGAAGAGCATAATAATCTAATCATCTCTCTTATCGCTGGCACTGGTGTTGCAATTTGGTTAACAATTATTGAATTTATAAACTATCTTTTTGGAGAGCCACAATCAATCGCAAGGTATATTCTTACTTTGCTCGCTTTGTTTTTTACTTTGATATTTTTGAATGCGAGATACCATCATATTAACACTTCAAAATATAAACTAAATGTGGATATTAAAGCTACTCTGAGAAAAAAAGGAGAGGGGTCTTTTTATTTAGTCGGAATGATTCTATTGTTGCTTTTTGTAATTCTCGCAATCATTTATTTTGTTTGGAAATCGAGAATTATAGGATAGTGTGATACATATGAATTTTATAAAAAGAATAATGCTCTTAATGGTTACCGTAAGTTTAATTTTAACTATAAGTTGTACTCTTGATACTTCCACCTATATCAATAAACCTTCTTCACAAAAAATAACGAGCGAACCAATTACCAAAAGTAACTTAATTCAAAAAATACAAAGTATTGTAGAAGTTAGCGATGTTGAAGATTACAATACTGGCTTAAACATTGGACCAAGCCATGTGAAGAAGGTTATAGTAAAAATAAAAAATACGCAAGATTATAGTATCGATATAATCTTGCGAGGACATGTTATTTTATACAATGATGGCAATAATATCCCAATTTTAACAGGGATAGGGCTTGGTGGATTTCCAAGGGAATGTTATGGTAGCATGTTGGATTTGGCAAATGGCGGTTTTCCAATCACAATATTTCCTGGTTCTTTTCAAACATATAATTTCTGTTTTTCAGATATAGATATGAGCAAAGAACCAAAATTATTTGTTTCATTTATGTGGGATGTCAATATGAATAGTCAGGGAATGTATGAAGGGATTGAAAAAGAATTTACAATACCAATATTAGTTAGTGTAAATAAGATTCAACCAGTAGAAGAGATTGGCGATACAAATGATGAATTTGAAAAAAGGTCAAATGAAATAGCGCTATGCAATGGCAAATACACAAAATGTGATTATCACTTAAATGATGATAAAAACACCCTTTTGGTAAAAAGTCCTTGCAGCTTTGGCGCAATTAGCCCAAGAAAAGAACTATGCAATGATTTCTGTAATAGTAAAAACATAGTTCCCGAAACTGATTATAAAAAAGTACCCATGGACGATGATTATTGTTATTATTGTTCATGTATATCATAAGGTAATTAAAATGATACACTACAAATGCGATAAATGCGGAAAAGAATTGCCAATTTCTCAATTTTATGTAAAATTTAATACTAGATTATGTGAGAAGTGTTATGGTCATAAAATAAATAGAATTGATAATAAGGAATACAGTAAAGAAGACAAAATCGCAAAAAACATTAAAAATAAATCGCTTTATGGAGTACATGGTTGGTTGGACCTTTTTATTATGACTCTTACACTTTTGATAGGTTCTAATATCTATTATTGTTTTATTGATATGTCTGATATAATAAATTCAGGATTACCTCTGATTTACACCATTTCACTCTCTTGGTATTCTATTTTAAGTTATAGCGCCTTTATAGGTATGATTATTTATACGATTATATCAATTTACCAATCAAAATCAAATGCTATATCTCTAGTAAAAAAAGTTTTAATAATCTTGCTAGTAGTATATGGTATAGATTATTTTTTACAAATAAAATCTAGTGGATTTACGAATTTTAATATGGGTTTTGAAAGGTTGATTGGTGTAGTTATTATATCAATTTGGCAAAACTATTTTAAAGAATCTGAAAGAATCAAAAATACATTTCCAGAATCAAAAAGGAAGACTTATTTAATTGATAATATCTTATTTTATAGTCTGCTTAGCTTACAAGCAATTTATTTTATTTTAATGTACTTTTTACTTTAAAATAATAGAGTTGAAAAATATGAAAAAACAATATTTAATTAATATTGGTGATATGTTAACAAAAGTTGCAGGCGGATTATTTGCAGGAGCAACAGTCTATCTTTATTTTAAGAGTGAAGTACTTCAAGGTCTAGGATTAGGTATAACCTTGGTTGGAACATTCATTCTGGGAACTCTCTTTTTTTCGATAGGATATGTTCTTCAAGATAAATTTAAGTGAATTATTATGAAACTTATTAAAGAAACATTGCTGATTGGAATTGCAGGTGCAACTGGTGCTATCTTTTCAGAATTGTTTCATCCTTTATTTGAAAAAGGATTTAATTTAATTAATTTCTTTCTAATAATTCTTGCAATATTTGTTGTGTTATTAGTTACTATTTCAGTATTATCCTTATGGGAATATTTTGGTCTTACAAAATAATGTTTAACATGACAACTACCAAATGTGATAAATGCGGAAAAACAAAGAATAAGCAGTTCTGGAACTTTAATAAAATCACTAACAAAATCCTTTCAATATTTTTGGTTATTTATTTACAGGGTATAGCCTTACTTAATCTATTTTTAGGGTTGCTATTAGCGCTAGTAAATAACAATTTAGTCATGGCTGTCGAGACTGTAGGTGTTGCAAGCTTATACATTTTAGCAGCAATGTTTTTGATAAAAAGAAAATCTTATGCTTTTTTATTCACCAAAATAATTCTTTCTATAAGCATTTTTATTATAATTATTGGGTACATCTTAGATACATCTCTTTTAATTCCAACTATAATTTCATTAATCATGTATGGTCTTCCAAGAGTATTTTTTTTAGACAAGTCAATAATTACAGAGATATATGGTGAACCAAAAGAAGAAGAAGAGGGTTATTCTATTTTTTCAATTTTTGCAATTATTTATGCTTTAATTACACCATTTCATGCAGTAGTATTCTCAATATATTCCTTTATTCATTTATTTAAAAATCCTAGACTAAAAGGAAGGGTTATAACATTTATTGCATTGGTTATATCTTGCAGTCTAATCTTTTATTTATATCTTCTTCCTTTTGGAGGCCTCTAATTGAAAATTACAAATAAAGCAGGTAAAGGGATATCTATTTTCAAAATATTAGTCTTATTTTTAATTTTACTGGGATTGAGTATCTACAGTGTACATTTTAAAGAAAAGGCAATATCCAACTATAATCAAGAAAAAGAGAAGGCATCATCGACAACACCCTATGAATCAAATTTAGATGTTTCTTGCACTTCTTATGCTGAAAAATTGATTCCTGATAAAGTTACATTACGAATATCAAAAGATGGATATGAAAAAGGCTGGGAAACTAGATGGTATTATTATAAAGAAGACAATCCAAACGTTCAAATTGAAATCAGGGGGATGTTTGAACAAGGGTATAAGCCAGGACAGAATATCAATAAATATTATGGAAGCCTTTCATTTTCACTTTCTTCTCCAGAGTATTCTCCTATTGCAGAAGATGGCACTATTCTTGAAAAAAGAACAGATAATTTTAAGGGGAGAATCCTTTCAATAGAATTCATTCCTTCTTCCGAAAGGTCGCAGGACCCTTATTTATATCGCGATTTTAAAGTAATTCAAAAAGTAATAGATTCCTGCCAAGGTTACGGATCTAGCGATTCATTTAAAAATGAAGATGTAAATCAACCACCCGATTGTACAGAGACTTGTACTAAATTATGTAATGATAATAACATGGATTATTTAGATTCTTCTTTATCTGATAAAAATACTTGCAAATGTACTTGTAAAAAACGTTAAAATGTTTTCAAAGGTCGCTTACAACCTCGCTCACATGCTCATTCTTAACAATCTTTATCACATTGTCAACAAAAACTTTAATAATCCTCAAAATACTCTCCAACAATTTCCCTAATCTTTATTTTCTGCTCTTTCTTCAATCTAATCTTCTCAATATCCTGCAAGAATTCATCTATATAATCTGTTAATTCGTTTGAATCTGGCTCATGTTCATACATGTCTATCATTTTTCTAACAAATAGTTCTATTAACTCAAACTTTGGTTTCTTTAATATAGACTCTTTAATGAAATCAAGCATTTTAAACAAAGAAATCGAATCATCATTTCTTGGAAACCATAATTTTTTAATCAAATCCTTTATAGTATTGTCATCTAGCTTCTGAGTATATTTCACCATCTCTGGATGTTTCTTTAAGATTGCTGCCAGTGCATTAATAAGTTCTTGTTTATTCATAGAATTAAGCTTGTCAAATGAAACTTCTGTAATTTTATTATTCTTCAGCCACATTATCAATGCAGCAAGATGCTTGCAATGAAAATCACAAGGGCATGTGCATTTCATATCTCCTGATTTCAAATCTAGTGTTAACCTGTATGTAGAATTTCCATAACTTTCTGCTTTAATGAGAGTACCTAATTTTGAAACATTTCCAACTAAACCTTCTCTATAATATTCTCTTCCTCTTTGCCAGATTTCTCCGGAAAACTTATCTTCAAATTTCGATAATTCTACCTTCATCTTATCAGCCCTATAACTCTTTCAATCTCTTCTGCACTGTGCCCTGTCTGCAAGCTCGCTTTCTGTATATCTCCCTTATTTATTGCTTCAAGGCATTTTCTGATATTCTTTTGCGAAATAAGCCTTTTAATGCTAGTATTTGCTTCCTTATAATTTATGTTGCTGTACCACATTAATGCAAACAGGTCGCATATATCTTTGACTTTCTTATGCTCTTTATCTCTGTTCGGAAGCGAGTTTATTTTCATTGCAAGAAGCATCTCTGCTTTTGGCAGCAGCAGATTCTTGCCAAATTCTTTTTTGAAATCACCTTCTTCAAAAACAAACTTCAGCAATGGCTCATCTATGGGATCAAAGCAAAAGATTTTCTTGAAATTCTTAGGAATATTATCGACTATCAAATCGATATACATTGGAAATATGAAATGCGCAGGTATTGTTCGCCCCTCTTGGATTTCTTCAGCTGTTTCTGTATGTATCTCTTTGAACAGCCTGAAGCTTAATGGCTTAAATCTTAACTTTTCTTTAAGGATATGTATTGTTTTCATTAGCATTGAATTTTGCAATTCTTCGTCACTGCCATTTTCTTTTATATGAAAGCCTAAATCAATATCCCTGCTTCCAAGGTAAGGCCTTCCTTGTGCTTTCTGAAAATTCTTATTAACATGAAAGAATACAGCCCATCCGCCAAGCACGCAAATCGGCTCTTCCAAGTGATGTATAACTTCCTTTAAGTACAGATAAGAAGTCTTAGTTTCAAATTCCTTGTACATACTATAGCCTCTTCACAAGCATCTCAGCAGCTTCTTCGCAAGGGCCGCCTTCTATTAGCAGGTCAATTATCAGCTGAGGCAAAGATACTATAAAAAGGCCACCCAACTTTCTTTTATTATACATAACATGTTCTTCTTCAAAAATGATTCTAACATTGCCTTTTCCGTAAAGCCCTTTCTTTGCCAAGATTTCATGCCATTTTTCCAGATCCTTCTGTTTTGCATAAATGTCAATTCTCGATGGAAAAAGGTGGTGCTGAATGATATTTTCAGCCTGGTATGTTGTTAACGCGTAATCTAACTTTATTTTCTTAAGAAGCTTTAACGGCTCTTTAATCATGTACTCCTTATACCTAACAGGCCTTTTATGCAAGCTTAGCCAATATCTTAACAGCTTGTATCTATCTTTAACTTTTGTGCCTTCTACAAACCCTTTCTTTTCAAGTTCTTTCAGAAAAAGTATAATCCATTGCCTTGTGCATTCTGCTCTTTTCGAGATTTCATTCTTGCTCAGAGTCTCTTCGCTGTTTAGCATCACTCTGATAATACTTTCTCGTTTATTTCCTCGCATACCCTGTAAGTATAAGAACTTATATATAAATCTTACTTACATGTAACTAATCTATTCTGTTTATAAATGATACTTACATACTGACAGTCCTTATCCCCCCGTAACCTCGCTCACATGCTCATTCTTCACAATCTTGATTACATTGTCAACAAAGCTCTCTATCTTGCTCTCATGCGAAACAAGTATTGTCTGCTTTGTACCTATCTCAAGAAGAACATCTCTTACTCTGTCCAGTTGTTCAGAAGAAAACCCATCAGTCGGCTCATCAAGTATTATCAGATCTTTTGTTTTGATGCCAGACATCAAGTCATTCACAACTTTATTAAGAGCCAGTCTGTAAGCAAGTGCAGCAGCTGTCTTTTCCCCTCCTGATAAATAAGAGATATCTGTCTCAAAGCCATTCTGGTCAATCACAGGAGTGAATCTGTCATCCACACGAACATTTATAGTCTCATCCTCAACAAGCAGCTTGAACCATTTTTGGAACATCTCATTGAATTCAGCATATACACTCATCATGACATGCTTTTCCATGACAGTCATTAAATTAATAAATGAATTTTCAATCCAGTTCTGCATCTCAGAAATATATGTAATGCCTTTTTTCTTAGCCTCCTTCAAAACAATATCCTTTTCTATCACAGAAATCAGGTTTAAGATTCCTTTTCTTTCTGTCTCATAGCTTGTTTTCTCAATCTCAATCTTTCTTTCCTCCCGCGCAGACCCATCAAGCTCATTTCTTGCAGCTTTGTACTTCTCTTCAATGCCATGATACAGTGAAAGATTCTTTGAAAGCTCTGTCTTTTCAGCATTAAGTTCAAAAGTTTCTTTCTTCAGCCTTTCATTTGTTTCATCAAGTTCTTTAACCAAAGCTTCTTTCTCATCAATATTCCTTTTCTTGAAAAGAACAAGCATCATCCCGCTGTCCAGCTTTCTGAGCGATTCAACATCCTCTCTTAAACTTTCAATCCCTTTCTCAACCTCAATATACTTTGAGCCAAATACTTTCATCTCAGACTCAAGCTGAGAAATCTTAACATCCTCTCTTTCAGAAATCTTTTTCTTATGCGACTCCTCAACTTTCTGCTCGCATGTCGGGCACTGGTCAAGCTGCACAATCTTGTTTTTCAGCTCACGGAAATGCTCAACTTTAGCCTTTACCTGGCTTATATTGTTAGACAATTCCCTCAATTTCTTCTCTTCATTCATTATCAGCTGCTGCTTTGCAAACAGTTCTTTCTTGAAATCCTTTGTCTCTTTTCCGTCAATCTCCTGCTTCAAAGAAGAAATCTGTTTGGAAAGCAAATCTATATTCTTGCTGTTTCTCTGCATCTGCTCTGTTTTGTGGAACAGGTTTGCTTCTTTGACTTCAAGCTCTCTTTTCAGCTTGTGGAATTCATTTATATCCTTCTCAAACCGAAAAGCAAATTCTTTCTTATGCTCAACTGCTTTCTTAGCCTCTTCCAGTTTAGGCAAAATCAATTTTACCTTCTCATCAATCTGCCTAAGTTCCTCTTCATTTTCAGCCTTCTGCTTTTTCTTGTAGTCAAGATCAAATATAGCAGCTTCAATCTCCTTACGCTTCTCCTTAAGGCTTCTCACAGCAATCAGAGCATTCTCCCTTATCTTTTTGTATTTGTCAATCCCAAACACTTTTCGCAGAGTATCAACTCTTTCTTCCTCTTCTTCAAAAAGTATCTGCCTCATCTCTTCCTGAGGCGTATAGACTGTGTATCTGTAGACCATCTCCTTTGATTTTGCAACAAGCTCAGAAGGATATCCTAAAATAGAAAGTATCTGCGCTTTAAGCTCCTGAGGAGTCAGGTCCTTCTTCATCTCATCGACAATCAGATAGCCGTTTGTCTGCTCAACAGCTCCTTTGCTTTTCTTAAGCCCTCTTTTTACAATTATGTCTTTGCCGTCAACCTCAAACCTCAATTCAACAGCGCCTGTATTGGAGCCGTTCCTCAGCAAAGCACCTCCTGTCAGCATCACTTTCTTTGTTCCGAAAAGCGCAAACTCAATTGCAAGAAGTATAGTTGATTTTCCAGAGCCTATATCTCCAGACAAAAGAAGTGAGCCAGAAGGAAACTCAATCTCCTGGAACTTGTAGCTTCTGATATTCTCTAATTTAATCGATTTTAGTTGCATAGAAACAAATAGGTTACAAGTGTTTTAAAATTTTTATATCTTTGAGTACAAAGAAGCAGCACCGATTATTGCAGAATCTTTTGCGCCTTTGACTATTGGTGTGTTTCGAATTGCCCTCTTTTTAACTTCCTTTAGCATCCCTGCCTTGAATTTATTAAAGGATTCAGCAACCCCTCCTCCAATTACAACAATTTCCGGGTCAAAAGAATTTATCAGATTAGCAATTCCAATCCCTAGATTTTCTCCAACTTTAGCCCATTCTTTCATCGAAAGATTTTCAGGCTTTTTATGATAGTTCTTCTCAATAGACTTTGCAGAAACATAGCTTTCAATGCTGCCTTGATTTACAGAACTTTTGTTGCCGTCAAACTTTATTGTACAGTGCCCAAAATGCCCTGCATTTCCATTTCCAGTATAAAGTCTGCCGTCAATCACAATTCCACCGCCAACTCCTGTCCCTAAAGTCAGGCCAACAGCATTTTTCTTTTTTAACCTGACTGATTCTCCGAGAACAAAGCACTGAGCATCATTTGCCATGACAACCTTCTTCCTAAACTTATTTTCAATTATCCTCTTAAGCTTCACATTCTGTAGAGGAATGTTGGGCGTATTTCCTATCACACCCTTCTGATAATCAGCAGGCCCAGGACATCCAATGCCTATTGCTTTTACTTTTTTGTTATCTAGCTCTTTAATAATCTTAAACAGATTTGCAATAACTTCTTTTTTTGTTTTACCTGTTTTAATTCTTGCAGTTTTTATAATCTTATTTCCAGAAACAATGCCTGCCTTAATGGAAGTTCCGCCTATATCTATTCCAATCTTCATTTTAGTATCTTCTTCAGTTTTTCAATCACAGGCACAGGAGTCGGGTCTGTCTTATTGAGCAAAGCAAGATAATAAGCAGCCAGATCACCTACATAAATCATCTTCAGCATCCTTGCAAGCAAAGATTTTCCTTTTACAGTAAGCTCAATGACATTTGTTCTGTTATGTATAAGTTTTCTTGTTGCTTCAATCCTTTTCGTAATATGTTCTGAATCTTTATCATCTTTTACAAACACAACAGCAAGCTCTTTGCCAAGCATCTTGAATCCGTTTATCTCATTATGATTCATCTCAGGCAGAACATGGAAAAATGCAGGCTGTTTTGAGCATTCATTTATCTGCGTCTTCATCCTGTAGGCAACAGCAGCAAAAGTGCCTGATGCATAAAACACAGGAATCCTGTTATGGATAAATTTGGCAAGCACATGAGCCTTTTTTTTGTCATACTCGATATTTATAGCATTGATAGCTTCAGCAATAGCCCTGTCCTGCAGAGCAATAATTCCGCTGTTTGCCAAAACAACAAGTATTGGAATAAACAAATATCCAAGAGCAGCCCTTGGCTGCAGTCCTTTTGGCACAATTATTGAATTTTTCTCAAGCTTTGCCAGCTTTCCCCCTGATGTTATCACAATCACTTTGCATCTTCTTTTCTTTGCTTCATGATATGCAGACAAGGTCTCTTCAGTATTTCCGCTGTAGCTTACAATAAAAACAAGGCTGTTCCTATTGACAAAAGAAGGCAATCCATAATCATGATGGCTGAAAACAGGGATAGAATGCACAAATGGCTTGACCAATTCTCCTCCGATTCCAGATCCTCCCATTCCGCATACCACAACATTGGAAAACTTCCCTTCAGCTTTTCTTTTGTCAGCAAGCTCAACAGCAACCTTGAGCTGCTTGGGAAAATCCTCAAGAACAGAAATCATATTTGATTTGTCATAATTCATGATTTAACCTCTTTTTACAGCATAAAGCATAACTTGCTTTTAATATTTTCCTTTCAGATAATCTTATACCCAATCTCCCTGAACTTCTCAAACCATTTGTCCAAAGTCCCGTCATTAACAGCAGGGCATGATGCAGCTGCAACAACAAATCCCCTTTGGACAAAAAGCGGAAAATCACAGCAAAGTTTTGGCCTTAAAGGATTCTTATGGATTTTGCACATAAATTTCTTGTCCAGCTGAGGGCAGGCTTTCTTTCCAACCTCTAATAAAAACACACAATCATTCTTCTTATGGATCAATCCTTTTTTCTCAAGATCTTTTCTCTTTTTGCCAACAAGCAAATCAACTTCTTCATTGCTTAAAGCAAGAACCCCGTATCTGCAGCAAAGCGCATGGCATTTTTCAATGCAATATCTGCTTATTCCGTTCCTTGCTTCTTCTGCAATCTCTTCTGCTTCCATAAAAAGAAAAAAACCAATAACCTTTATAAACCCTACCTAAATTCTATAGAATAGAGCAATGTGGGAATTTGCTTTCCTGAAGCTCAAAAAGCACAAAACAATGGAGGCTATATAAAATGGGAATGTACAAATACATCCGAAACCTTTGGAAAGATCCAAAGTCAAATATGCTCGAAATTGTCCACGAGAGATTAATCAAATGGAGAAGAGAGCCAACAACTCTAAGGATAGACAAGCCAACAAGGCTTGACAAAGCTCGTTCTTTGGGATACAAGGCAAAGCAAGGCTATTTGATTGTAAGGCAAAGGGTTAACAGAGGAGGCCACATAAGAGATTATGATCCAAAAGGAAGAAGATCAAAACACTCTGGAACAAGAATGGTCCTTGCAAAAAATTATCAGTGGATTGCAGAAGAAAGGGCAAATGATAAATATCCTAACTGTGAAGTTTTAAACTCATACCAGGTTGCAGAAGATGCAATCAACAAATGGTTCGAAATAATCCTAGTTGACAAATCACATCCTGCAATACAAGCAGACCCTAACATTAATTGGATTGCAGAAAAGCAGCATACAGGCAGAGTATACAGGGGCTTGACATCTTCAGCCAGAAAGAGCAGAGGCCTGAGAAACAAAGGCAAAGGCGCAGAGAAGATAAGGCCAAGCAGAAACAGATACTTCAATGGCTGAATAAAGCCGTTTTTTATTTTATTTTTCTCGACTATATAAAGCGAAAAGTATTTAAACCCTTTTCACTATAATTATTTTAGAGGGGCGAATTCTGGTAGAACTTATAGACTAAGTAATCAGGGATAAAGAGGGTCAACCAGAAATATGCATAAACTGCTTGGGATAAGCGAAGACATCCATATCAATGTTCGGCTTGCAGAGAAGCTTGGCGAAGGGTATTTCGGGATTGTATATAAAGGATATAATCCACTAGGGCATAAATATGCGCTTAAGGTTTACAAGCATTATCCAGGAGAATCAGCAGGAAGTGCTTCTGCAGTTGAGTGCAAAAACCTTTATTACAGGTCAGTCAATTTTTTCTTGGAAAATTTGGCAGATAAAGCAGAATTATTATCTCAATCTCCTATTTTTTTATCTCCTTTGATAGTCTCTGACGAGCTGGATATTGGAAAAGGCGAAGATATTGCTAAATGGGTAGACTATTTTAGAATTTTTGTTGAGAATGGGAAAGCTAAAGGATACATCAGCCCTATTTTCGAAGGCATTACCCTTAAGAATCTAAGAGAAGAAATAAAAGAAAGAAGATTAACAGAGGAAGAGAGAGGATTTGTGGATGCTGCATGCCTTGCTTATGCAAAAGGCACTGAATACCTTCACAGCAACGGTTTGCTTTTTATCGACCACAATGCAGGAAACATCATAGTTGACAGAAGAACATCGACAGCAAAATTATGCGATCTTGAATCAATAACCTCTGAAGAAGAAATACAAAGAATAGAAGATCATCCTGCGCGTTACATACATACCCCTGATTTTACTTCTTCTGAGCAGCGCCGAAAGCGAAATCCAACGCGCAAAGGAGATTTAGAAAGCGCAGCAAGATTGATATTTTATGCATATAATGGAAAATCATTCGAAGACCGCCCTTTGGAAAGCGATGTCGCAGATTTGCCTCTGCCTTTACAGCAGGTAATCAGAGATATCTTCTATAACAAAGACAGAGGCATAGAAGCAAGAGACTTGGCAAATGCAATGGAAAAAATAGTTTATCCTATAACAG
>JAGVIO010000182.1 GCA_020056025.1 archaeon | reverse complement strand
ACTATTCTGAAGTAATACTATATGTTTTTAAACATAGATGCAGTATAGTCAAATATGGACCAATTCCAGATGCCGCCTGACATAGGCGCTGACAAGAAAGCATTTTCTCTGTTCAAGAAAAAAGAAGCTGAAAAGCCAGAATCAGCAATGCCAAATATCCAGCAGAGCATCAATTCGCTGGATGTCAGGCTTAAGATGATTGAGAGCAGGCATAATGACCTGAGCAGGAAAGCGCAGCTCATGGACAGGAATATGCTCGATGAAAGGAAGAGATTCACCAATGAGTTCAGGGTGCTAAGCTCAGACATACTTGACCTGAAAAGGCAGATAAATTCAATACAAGGCAAGCTTGATATGATAATCTCTGAGCTTAAGGGCTCTGCGAGAAAAGAAGAGCTAGATGCGCTGAGCAAATACATTGACTTATGGGATCCTGTCAATTTTGTAACCAGAAATGAAGTTGAAAAAATAGTCCGCGAGATTGTAGAAGACAGAGCTCAAAAGAAGAATAATCCGAAAGATTAATATAATTTCAAATAATCTAGCAGTTAAAAGAGGTGTAATAAATGGCATTGTTTGGAAAAAAGCAAAGAGAACCTGCTCCAGAGTTCAGGCCAGGGCCTGTTATGGGTGTTCCGACTGAAAGAGTAATCCAATTGAGACAGCAGGGTGTTCCAAATTCACAGATAGCAGACATGCTTAAACAGGAAGGTTATTCTGATAATCAGATTTATGATGCAATAAGCCAGGCTGACATAAAAGGAGTTGTAGAAATGCAGCCAGGACAAGAGGTTGATATAACTGTGCAGCAAGGCTATCCTCAGCAGACAGGGATATATCCTGAGCAGATGCAACAAGGATTTCCACAGATGCCGCCACCAATGCCTCGTCAGCAGATGCCTCCTCCTATGCCAGAACCTATGCCTCAGCAGTTTCAGCAACAAAGCTCAAGGTCATTTGAAGAGATTGCAGAATCAATCATTGATGAGAAATGGGAAGAGCTCATGAAGAACCTTGACAAAGTAGTTTCTTGGAAGGAAGAGACAGAGACAAGACTAGTAAAGATTGAACAGCAGATAAGTGACATAAAAGAAAGGTTTGATGAGCTGCATAAAGGAATACTTGGCAAAGTTGGCGAATATGATGAGACTCTTAAGTCTGTTGGCTCTGACATAAAGGCAATGGACGCTGCTTTCAAGAAAATCCTGCCAACCTTTACAGAAAATGTAGGGGAGCTGTCAAGGATAACAAAAGGACTTAAGGAAAGGACAAGATAGAGTCAGCGGATTCTTTCAGATTGAAATAATAGACTATAATTAGACCTTATTTTTAACTATCTTGCTAACAATGCTATTGTGAATACTGCAAGAAGCAATACAAACAAGACACCTATTATCTTTGGATTAAAGAATATTGCAGTGACATTGCCCATGAAACTGCTGCTTGCTGTTGTTCCAACCGGTGTTTCACGGACATATGTGACATTAGTCACGCCGCCTGTTGTAACTTCTCCTTCTGTGCCTGTGAGCAGCCTCTGGCCATAGACATGAGATATGCCTGCAATTATAATCACAAAACCAATTGCAAATATGAGCCAGTTTATTGCCCTGTCATTAGATATATATTTCGAGAGAGTATCTTCACTGACACCCATTATCATATAGGTTATCATAAGAAGGATGCCGAATATGAACACAATGACAAACCAGGGTGAAATGAAATTAATTATCTCAACAATTTCCCTTGACATCATCACCAGAATAGCCATGACTATTGCAATTATTGAATGCAAAGGCTTGCTTTCGCCAAGTATCTTGAACCTGCCAAGAATTATGAAAACAAGCGCGAATACAAGTAAAGCAGGAAAAATTATTGAAAAATAGTTCAGTATTCCTATGTCAAGCATTGCTGGCATTTTATTTACCGCCTTTGCCCCATTCGCCAACAGTTTCGAAAATTTTCTTTATACCTTCCATCGGGCCTGCTTTGCCTTCGCTTGTTATGAACCAGATTATGAGTCCGAAGACCAGGAGCATTATTACAAGAGAGACGATATCTTCACCGAACCAGTCATACAGCCAGCCGCTTTGCCACCAGCCTGCTGCTCCTCCGAAAATGATAAATACAGCAATTGCGCCTGCTAATGCAAGTATGCCTGCTGTAGTTTTGCCGCCCCATTCCATTCCAACAATACCTACAAGGATTAGGACCATCAAGAATGCAACTGCAACCAAAGATACCTGAGGCAGTGCCTGATTCATAATATCGACTACATCATAGCCGCCTGGATAATTTCCTAATATATGAGGAACAACAACACTCATCGCAACTACAAGCGCAATAACCAGGTGGATGTTTTTTTTCTCTCCCAGCAGCTTGATCTTTTGTGCTACTGCAAACACTATTGCAAATATAAGAATGAACGGAAGCAAGACATCGATTATCCCCAATTCCTGCAGATGCTGTATAAATCCTGTAAATTCGTATACCATCTTTTTGACCTCTTTTTATTGTTAAGACTGCTTGTTATTTAAATTCTTTCTTTATTTTGATTCTTTTTTCTCTTCTTTTTCTTTGCCAGGAGATTTTGTTATGAACCACATGAAAAATATGATCAATGCCAATAATATCAATGAGCTTACCCAATTGATGCTCCAGTTTGCGCGCATGAAATCCCAAAATTCTTCTAGCCAGTCCAGTGCGTCCATGAATATGAGCACAATTCCTATGAAAACAGCTATCATGAAGAATGTCCGCCAGCCTCCTTTTTCCAGATAGACATCCTCTCCTTCTTTGAAAAATGCGCCGACAAGCAGAAGATATGAGACTATCAAAATCAAAAGCAAAGTCACGTTTGCCAGTGCCTTGTTGATTGCAGAAACAAGCTTTGTTGAAAGCACAACAAAGAATGCAATCACAAATGAAACAATAGCATTAAGATTTTTCTTTGTGTATTTAACCTTATCAATCTCATCTGTGCCTAATATCTTTGTCTTTTCCAAAATAGCGAATACTATCGCAAAAGTGAGCAGGAAAGGAAGGACTACATCATAAATTCCCAGCTTATCAAAGAATTCTAATACACCTCTAAATGTCGAATCTACCATCTCTGACAGATTTAATTATTTTCGGTATATAAACGTTTCGCTTTTGCTGTGCATGTTTTCAGGCAGTGTATAGTGCAGTGACATATGTCACCAGCACTAAAATAAGTTCTCAAAAGCGAAATAAATCTTAGCTGGAGTTTTGTCGTTCAGACTGCTGTGTGTT
>JAGVIO010000223.1 GCA_020056025.1 archaeon | reverse complement strand
TATTTTTACTTTTTCAAGCAATAATAATCTTCCTAAACCGGAACAAATATCTCCTTTTCCTCAACTTTTAATACCTGGAATGGAATTATCTCAATCTCAAATTTACTTTTTATCTCATCCATCCAGCTGATTAATTCAAAATTCTCTTTGAAAACAACCTCGACAAGAAAACTAAATCCTGAATTGACATGGAAAATTGAATTAATACAGTTCTGCGTTTTCAAATATTCAAGAACATGAGCTTTGTTATTGCCTTCACTTTTTATTGCAAGGATAGCATTTGCAAAATATCCCATCTTGGTGTAATCAATCAGAGAAGCTCTTTTAATCACATAATTCTTCTCAATCCTTCTTACACAGTCATTTACAGTAGATATCGGAAGTCCTATCTGCCTTGCAATTGCAGATATGTTTGCTCTTTTTCCATTTCTTAGATGTTTTATTATCTCTTTTTCTTTTGGTTGCATTATTTATCACCTGAATTATTTAAGATATTCTCTCCATCTATTTGCTTTTATTTCCTCTTGCTTTTTTATTTCCTCTTCTTTTTCAATGAATTTATCTATAAACGGTTTTATTTTAGGGTCTAGGTCTATTGCTTGCAAAAGCATATTCTTACCTGGAGTAGAACCATAAGGCAGATACCATTCCTTGCCTATCTGCATTTTCTTGAAGGCATCATCACGTACTCTGATCTCCTCAGGAGGTTGCGAAGCTATAGAAGTTTTACTTACATACTCCTCTATATCTTTTTTGAGAGTACTATCTATTTTTATAGCTCTATCAAAATATTTCTTTGCCCTGTCTTTTTCTCCTCTAAGATAGAAATATTCACCTACTTTTGCAGTATCTTTTGCGAGGCAACGAACCGATACTTGTTGTAATGACCCAGGAAGTTTACATGAGTTATATAAATGCCATACACCGGGCCTGCCAATATAACTTATTATACTTAATTCTGCATTATCTATTATATTCTCAATATTACAAGAATCTTCTTTAATATACATCTGATAGTTAGTATCAATCAGTAATCTTCTGTCGACTGATGTTGTATATTTATTATCAACTACAAATTCTTTGGAAGGACAATAGTTCATCCTGTGCTTTCTCCTTGCATCTAGTTCATCGTAAGTCTTAGATGCTACATTCCTTCCTTGAAAATTGTAGATAATATCTCCATTTAGATTATCTGCTTCTCTGAATCTACCATTAAGTTCAAGTTTATCTTGAGCTTTCGATATTATCTCAATAAATCTTTCATACTCCCATGGAAAAACAACATATTCTGATCTTTGATCAAGAAATTTGCTACAATATACGACTAATCTTCTTTTGTAGGTAATATTCTCCTCAGGATCCATAAGTTGCGCTTCAAGCAAATCTAATCTCTCTTTAGTTGACTTTTTTCCTAAATACGCTCTAGCTCTTAGATCCTGATCTGATTTCTTATTAAATATCAATTCTCTGAGATTCTTCCTTACATCATCGTTACTGCTCTTGAATATCTCGAAAATCTGACATCGATAGGCATAATCAAACTCTTTGTCTTTTTTAGTAAGATCAAGAATAGCTTCATGATAAGGCCTAAGCCTATCGATAAATCTATCTTCTTGAGACATCTCAATTATAGTCAAAGCTGCTGTTTTATTTGAGTAATTGTCATTAGGGTTATTCTCATTGAAATGTTCAATGACTATTGGTAATGCAACTTCTCCTGATTTAGCTATCTCAATGGCATTTAATATCCCATCTTCTATATTACTAAATTGGAAGAAATTAAGACCACCATAGGGTTGGAAGTCTACCCATACACTATGAATTATATCCTCTATTTTATTTATTTCATCGTATTTCTTGATCATAATCTGTTTTTTATTTATGTCCTTATCAGTTTCATTTTTTTTAGGATAGAAAGAAATACCTGCTGCTAATGCCACCGTGATTGAAGATACCATCAGAATCTTTTCTAGCCTATTCATTTCTTCACCTCTAATATACTCTTTCTTGAGAGAATATTGTGAAGATATATCCTTAATCTAGAATACCCCAATGATTTGCCTGCTTCATCACGCACTGACTTGAAATTAGTTGAATGATAAGCTTCTTTTAGCAAACCCATTACATAACCATGCCTAGAAAGCTTCAGGAGCATATCAGCGTCTTTTACAGCGTTTAATCTTCTTTCTTCATCAGGAACAAACCCTTTTATAGGTTTTTCTTCCCTCTTCATTTCTACTACTACACTGCGGTCTATGCCCGGATCATCTCCTTTTTGATACTTCCTTACAACCGTTTTTTGATTCTCCTTTACAACCACAAACTCAGGAAGATACTCATGTACAATCTTAATTTCAGGAACATAGCCTACAATGCTTTCTTTAGTTGCATACATGTCTTTCTTTAATTCATTCAGACATGCTTTTATCATAGCCTCAAGTTTATCATAAGTCAGACCAATTACTGTTCCAGCAAGATATCTTGCGCTGTACCACTTAGAAGAATCGCTGATTTGCTGCAACTGTTTTCTTGCAGAATCTATTTTTTGAGTATCTAGCGCATACTCAGTAATCCACCCAGGCTCTGTTTCATAATATCCTGGATTATTTCCTCCTCTTGAGCCTCCTACCCAGTTGCCATGATCGTAATGCGAGCCTATTGTAACTTGTGCTGATAAATCTGTTCTTAAGCTTCCAATTTTCTTTAAGATATCCTCAAGGCTTGCTTCAGCCGATGCAGTTTTTTCAGGCATTAATTCCCCTCCGTTAATCTTACAACTATCTATAGCAGATTAACGATATATATCTATGTGATATAATTGATATATTGATATATCATTTAGAAAGATTTAAATAAACTAGAATCTTGCCTATATCTATGAAGAGGAAAGTAATCAAGCAGGGAAATGGGACTTTGAC
>JAGVIO010000098.1 GCA_020056025.1 archaeon | reverse complement strand
GAAGAAACAGTTAATTTTAAATACTATATGTTTATTCAATATCAATAAGGTGATTATACTATGAAACTGATGATTGTTTTGATATTTTTGGTTATGACCATTGTAATTGCAGGCTGCTCTTTGCCAAAGACAACAGATACAACAAAGACAGCAACAGGAGCAGTTGGCCAGGTTAGCAGCGAAGTATCTAATGTTGATGAAGTCCAGAAAGATTTGAGTACATCTGATATGGACAATGTTGACAAGGATTTGGCTGGGATTGATTGGTGAGGCTGATTTTTCTTTTTTTTAAACACAAATTTTATAAATATCTACTATTTATTTAGTAGTATATAGTTTGAATTCAGCAAAAAAGAGGTAGTTGATGGACAAAAAGGCGAAAACTAGTATTTTGATATTTTCTATCTTGTTCATTGCACTAGCTGCGACTATTGTCATTGCTGCAATCAGCACAGAGCTCAGCTCGCCCAGCGATTCTTTGGTAACAACCAACAGAAATGTAATATTTACATGCAATATGTCTTCTAGCTCAAATCTTGCAAATACAACACTTTATCTTGGCAATTCAACATCTTTCAAAGCAAACCAGACAAGATATTATTCTAATACTCCTTTGAATCCAAGTAATTTAGTCGGCTATTGGAAATATGATAACAATGCGCTTGATTCAAGCGGAAACAGCTTAGATGGAGTTGAGTTTGGAACAATTGATGATGCAGCAGGTGTAGTGAACAATGCTTATCTTTTTGACGCTAGTGATGATTATGTCAATGTTGCTGACAACAACCTTCTGGACATAACAGGCAATATAACATTAATGGCATGGATGAAACCTATATCATCTGACTCTTCGCCTATTGTCCAGTCTGGAAATGAATGGGCTTATCTGAAAAAAAATAACATTAAGCCCTGCAACTTCCCTTGATGGTTATCAGCTGAAACTTACTTTGGACACAGCAAGCATGGTGACTGCAGGAAAGCTGCAGGCAGACTGTGATGACTTGAGGTTTAAGGATGTGAGTGACAAGTTTATCAATTATTTTATAGAGTCAGGATGCAATACAGGAAGCACTGTTGTATGGCTGAGGCTAGCTTATGCAAATACTTCTATTGTTTACATGCATTATGGAAATCCGTCTGCAACTTCAGGGCAAAGCAGCGCTGATGCAATATTTGACTTTTACGATTCATTTAATTCAGGCAGCGGCACCCAGCTAAACCAGGCAAAATGGAGATTTTTGCAAGGCAGCTGGGCAAGTCATTCTGTGTCAGGCGGGCAGCTGCATATCAGGATAAGGTCAGACCAGTTCTATAACTCAGGCAATGGAAGGAATTATTTCAATATGTGGCCATTAAACCCTTTTCCTTCACCATTCATAGTAGAATGGTCTGGAGGCTGGACAGATGCTGCAACTCCATTATGGCAGTTTATAGAAAAGCAGCCGCCTCTAAACAATCTCCTTGACACACCTACTTCAAACCCAGGAGGATATACAATTCAGATATACAACAATGCATGGCCTCATCAGGATGCATCTCCTTATGAAGCAACTTACCTTAGCATTGACAATTCTCCTGCAGGAGGATGGATACTTTCTGATTTTGGCGCAATAAGCCCTTCTGCAAAGGTTGGCTTTGCAAGATATGGCGATAATTTAAAAGTTTTCAGGAATGATGTGCTACAGGGAAGCGCTTCAGACAGCACTCACCAAGGCCCTTATTATACAAGATTTAAGGGAAGGTCGTCTTATCCTACTAAAAACGGAGACAGCCCTTTTGAAGCAGACCTTGATTATTATAGGGTAAGGAAATATGTAGAAGCAGAGCCTTCTGCTTCATTAGGAAGCGAAATTGCTGCAACAGCACTTTCAGGAATCATAAAAGCAGCTGCTTATGGAATTGGAATGAATAGCAATACTGCATTTGGCTTTATCAATTCTGATATTGTTTCAACTTCATCTGTCAGATCTGGCTGGAATCATGTTGCATTGACTTATAATGGAAACATGCAAAGACTGTACATAAACGGCCAGTTTGCTGCAAATTCTTCTTTATCAGCGGCTATTAATGTAAATGCAAATGATTTGGTTATGGGTGATATTTTTAATGGATATATTGATGAGGTTGAGCTGTATAACAAGACATTGACTGCTTCTGAAATATTGTCTGAATCAAACAGAAGAGCTGTGGGTACATCTGCATCAGAAACATTTGACTTAAACCTGTCATTCGGGCTGTATTACTGGAACTGCTTGGGATATAATACAGGCGGAGAAAGCTCATGGGCATCAAGCAACTGGACTGTTGCAGTGATTCCAAACATCACTTCTAAAATAACAACTTTACAGGATGTCTATTATGATAATGAAAAAGTCAAGGTAAGCGGAACTCCTTTTGAGATGAACATGACATTGAGAAATGCAGATGTTTCTATATTGGGTGTAAATGAGAAGAACTTTTCAGGAAGAAGCGTGTTGTTTGCTGACATTGACAAGGACGGGTATGACGACATATTCATAGGTGAGCCAGGACTACTGGGAGCACCAGCCACAGGGGTTGGAGGCGCAGGCACACAGGGAAAAGTATATCTTTTTTACGGATGCCCTAATAACTGTTTTGAGAAAACCACAAACCTCTCAATGGCAGACGCTGTTTTTGTCGGCGAATCATCCTT
>JAGVIO010000106.1 GCA_020056025.1 archaeon | reverse complement strand
AGTAAATCCAAAATGGAATTATACTTTATCAAGAATTTAAGACTTTATTTTTAGGCTCTCCCTTATAGATTATTTCCTGCAATCTTGAATTTATCATTTCGTACATACGAAAGTGGTTTTCATTAAATTTTCTTTTATATATACCAATCTCCCTTTCACCAAAATTTGGAAAACATTCTTTAATAATTCCCATATCTTTTTTTTCAATAGCATAAGCTACTGTACTGAATGTATCCATCGGCGTTGAAAAGTTTGGCTTAAACTTAGAAACTGCAGAATCAAGATATTTGCAGATTTTCCATCCGTCGTCCAAACATACCATCTCAAAAGAAGTGGATGGATTATTATTATTACTGCACAGAGTGATATAGCAATGATTCTTTATTTTTTTATCAAATTTAGCAGAATGGATCTTAACATTTGAGGAGAGCACTAAATTTCTTACATCATATACATTCCCCATCTCTTTTACGAAATTAAATAAATCAGGAGTTGTAACTTCTTTAAGCATAGCCATGTCTTTCTTGTCAATAGCTCCAGTATATTTTACAATTATTTCATTTATGCTGTCTATCTTCATTTTACTATCCTTTTCATCATAGTTTAAAACAGACAGGCTGCAATTACTTTGTGAAAGGCTGTCTACTCTTAACAAAAATGTTTTTTTAACACCACTTACCTTATAGATGCTTCCTTCACAAGAGAAATTTCCTGCAGCAGCATTTTTATCACTTATCTTTTGACTGAATACAGCAATCTTTGGACTGTACATACGTTCGTCCTCAAAAAAATCACTATATGAAGCGGAATCAAATAAAGTTATATTGTCCTTGCCCTTTGCGATTACAACATCATAACTGCTAAAACAGTCGCTTCTGTTCTTCAATTGGTTTCTTTCCATCAATCCGCCCAATCCAAAATCAAAACCCTGAGCCACTCCTGAGTCTAAAACAATTGCTATGATCTCGCACTGTCCATAGACTTTTTGATCAATTTTAATCTCTCTCTTTTTATCTGATTCAAAAAGCTTAGACACTTTTGATTCTAAATATGCAAATTTTGCTTCAGATGAAGCATTTGCTCCTGTTTTAGGCGATTCTTCCTTTCCACAGCCATATCCTAATAGTATAGCACTAGACAACAAAAAACTTGATACACAGTTGGTTAGTTTGTTCATTTTTTAACCCCGCTCAATTTTCCTAAATAATTAATTGTAAATTCACATTTACTTTCTTTAATCCATTCCATTGTAAACTCTCCAAACTTAATTTCATACCTGTTCCCTTTATTATCTTCTACGATGCTTGTTGTGAATTGTGGCCTATATTGGTTGTCTTCTTTATTGAATGAGTATGCATGCATTGCTATAGATTCAGGCGCATTTAAGTAAATAAGCAAATTCTTTTTCTGTTCGTGCATAAATTTGTCCAATTCATTTTTTTTATTGAAGTCAAATTCTGTAGTTTTTCTTAAAAAGCGATACTGGTCTTCTGTTACTTTTTCGATTGTTCCTTTTTCTAAATCAACAAAGATTACTGGCTTATCTACATTATAGTCTTTGTTTGTAATCTTTATTTCTCTTTTTTTAGGAATATTTAGAATAACTTCTTTACCACTATCTATCTTATTTTCAAGATTTTCACCAGATCCTTTTATAGGTTCTATAATCAATTTTTCTATAATTAAATCGCAATTAAGCTTGAATTCTTTATCATTTCCTTTCAAGACATTCTCTATAGTTATTGAATATTTTTTTCCATTATTTCCTTTAACTATTATTTTTTTATTATTTTCAGCAGGAGACTCTTGTCTATATCCGCCTTTGTCATATTCTTCCACTGACTGGAATCTTTTAGGATGAAGCATTGCTTCATAACTTTCCCCATGTTGCCTACATATTGGCCCACCTCCAAATTTTTCAGCAGTTTTTATTGCAGTATCTAACCAACCCCAACTGAATTGTTCAGTTTCATATCTATCTACATCAATCAATAAAAAATAGTAACCTTTTCTGTTTTCTTTTAATATGAAATCTTTTTCAGTTAGTTTTATTATTTTTTTTCCGCTTCTTTGAGGCTTTTCAAGCGGCTCTATAGAAAGGCTATATATCTCCTGTTTCATTGACATTTTTTCTATCTTTAGCTTAAATCGGTTATCTAGATTGTTTGTAACTTCAAAAATAGTGCCTTCAAAACCATAGTCATTCTTCCCTTCTTCTATTATTTTTAGTGAAGAATAATTATCTTTTTTATCCCTATCATAAAACAAAAATAAAGAGACAGTTGCACCATTTTTTGGAACAATAAACAAGTCAAAACCTTTCCTAAACATTGCCTCATTTGCTCTTTCAAGATCTGCGTCATTTAACCATTGCTCATTTCTTGCAATTCTTCCTGTTTCCAAATCTATATACACTTCATGATTTTTACCAAGATCTTTTTTCTCTATTTTAACTATGCCTTCGAATACTGGTTTTTGAGACTCCTTATTTTCAATATATTTATTGCATATTTCTCCTGAAGCTACTACTTTTTCAAGAGTTATATTCTTTTCAAGGCATTTTCTTTTATTTGTTGCTTCCCAGTCTTCTTCAAATTCTTTTGTACCAATATACATCTTGCCATTGAAACCAACTTTTCCCAGAGGAGTTCCTAGGATATTCTGCCCTATCTCTGATCCAGATTGCTTGATAACTGCGCTAATATTGCTGTCAAATGCTTTTCCTGCATCAAATACTGTCTTTTCATATTTTTCCAGCTTGCCAAATACATCTTCATAATCTTTTTTAGCAATTGCTTTT
>JAGVIO010000099.1 GCA_020056025.1 archaeon | reverse complement strand
TGGAATACCTTACCCTGAGCTTTTCTGTGCAAATTAACCCCTCTTTTTGCCAATATAATACATAAATCACTTTTGTTTATAAATATTGCTGTGGTTTTTCCTTATAAAATATTTCCTTCTGAAATCATTCTTCAGGAATGTCTTTCAGTTTTCCGAAATAATATACCTTGTCAGCAACAACATAGCATTCAAAATTGCCTATTCTTTTTTTCAGATAAGGGCTCATCAGCTTCTCTTTTGAAACATCTGTCCCTTCTGTGACAAGATTCATTGAAGGCATCACAACAAGATTTTTGCCTTCAAACTTTCCTTTCAGAAAGCATTTGAAAGTTTCTGTCCTTGCCATCTCAGAAATTCCGACAGCAGGATGCTCATGGCCGATGATGATTGTTTTGATGCCTTTTGTTTCTTTGACCAATTTGTTTCCATGCGCAATCACAATGTCTCCTATGACAAGCTGGTCTGCAATCATAATCTTGCTGCTTTTTCTCTTTTCAAGTATTGGCTCAAGGATCCTGTCGTGGTTTCCTCTGACAAGAACAATCTGCGAGCAATGCCTGGAAAGAAAATCTATTATCTTCAATGTGTTCTTCCATTCTGTTTCAGAAATCTTTCCGAATTCATGCTTCAAGTCGCCTGCAATGACAATTGTCTCTGGATTGACCTGCTTCAGTATATTTTCCAATCTTAAAACCAGATCTTTGAAGTGGAACCTTGGAATCAAAAACCCTTCTTTGTTAAGTGCTTCTTCAAAGCCGATATGAAGGTCTGATATCACCAAAGTCTTATGTTTAGAGATATAAAGTGCAAGGTCAATTATCCTTATTCCAGCTAAAATGTCCATAGAAGATAGAGTTAAAAAAAGAAATTAATAAAGGTTGTCCTTTGGTTGCAATACTGCCTCAAGCCCTGACTCCTTTTTGTCGCTTTCTTTTGCTGGATAGTCTGTTGAAACAGGGATTTTATCATATTCAACTGTATTAGCGCCCACATAATGTTCCTCTGCTTTGCATCCGCATGCTATTGTCGCTGATACTACTGCGCCAATAAATCCGGCTAAGAGCCAGTATCCTAAAGTATTCCTATTCTCCTCTTCAACAGTCTGAAGGGGTCTGCTGTCGCTTACTGTTTTGTCAATCATAATTTTGCCTCCTCATATTATAATGTATTTACTAATAGGTAGTAGTAACCTATATATAAATCTTTCTATTTTGCTGCCACTTAATAGATACGATACTAAATACTTACCTATCAACAATATGTATATTGTTTGCAGGCTTTATGAGCTTTTCTCAGAAAAAGCCGTAGAATTTTCACATGCTGATTTGTTTATAAGCAAAGTCTATAAATGCCTTAAACAAGTTCCTTAAGCCTTTTAAACACAAGCTCTTTCAGCTCTTTTGGCCAGGTTTTCTCAATATCATCCTTATACTTGGAAAATGCTTCAAGAACATCCTTCCTTATCCTTGTCTCTCCATCAATCAGTTTTATTATCTCCTCTTTTGCATAAACAGGCACTTTAGGCAGATTCCATGCAATTCTCTTAAGCTCTTCCTGCTTCTTTTCCTTGTCAGACAGGCTTTTCTTTTCAAGCGATTCAAAGATTTTGTCATAGCTGACTTCACCAGCTGTCTTCAGCATCTCTTTGTCAATGCCTTTTTTCATTGACAATTTTGCAAGAATGTTCTGATGCATTCTTTTCAGGAATTCTATCTTGTCGTCTATCTTTAAAATATCAGAATACCCCTGGGCAACAAGGTTGAACGCAAAAGGAGAAGGCATTTCTGTATGCACTTCCTCAATTTTTATTTTGCCTTTCTCAATCTCTTCAATTACAAATTTTGTATTCTCAATATCCATCTGGTCTTCAAGCACTTCTCTTCTTGCTTCTTTTATGATCACAAAATTAGGGTCAATCCTCTTCAATGCAGTCATCAGTATCATCGAAGAGACTTGCTGCCTTCCTACTCTTTTCTGCTGGCCTTTGTAGTTCCTTAAGATCATCAAGGATCTTGTTGCGCAGTGCCTGAATCTTCTTTTCATGACCTCTGACTTGTCAATCACAAATTCCATGACTTGTCTCAATTCATCTGCCTTTAATCTTCTCATTGCAGCCATGACATCGAATTTCTTAGGAGACCTTGCATAAAATCCATTGTCATTTATTCCGACCTCGATATCCATGTGCTGTGTCCTTGAGATCGCAAAAGCAACAGCCCTTGACAGGCAGTCATTTACTCTTCTGCCGAACAGCGTATGGAAAACAATGACATTTCCCCTTACATCTTTTGTATGCTCGACAATTATCCTTGTGTTTGACGGTATCTCTGAAAAATTGAACTGCTCGTAGAAATACTGGTATATTGCTTCTGCTGCATTCCTGTCAACATAAAGAAAATCATTTATGAATTTTATTGTCTCTTCTTTTGATTTTTTTGTGCACAGCTTTTCATTCATCAGCTTCCTGAATCTTCCTATGTCATTTGCCAAGTCAAACGAAAGAGGAAGCATCTCAGAGAACCACGACGGAACAGTCGGCGGCCTCTGTGAAGAAGCAGCAACCTGCGCAACCATGCCTCTTGTGAATTTAAATGTGTAAGTCTCTCCTCCCAGAACAAAGACATCTCCTGGCTTTAGCTTTTCGACAAATGCTTCATCTAATTTTCCTATTGTCTGCTCGCCAATCTTCACAAGGACAAAACTCTCGTCAGGGATTGTGCCTATGTTTGTCATGTAGATTACCCTTCCCATCTTGCCTCTTCTTCCTATCATCCCTGTTGCCTCATCATACCATATCCTTCCGTAGATATGCCTTTCCTCCAGTGAGATGAATTTTCCA
>JAGVIO010000003.1 GCA_020056025.1 archaeon | reverse complement strand
GCAGGGCCTGTTCATGGTCCACGAGCTTGCTCCAGGAATGCCGTTCTTCCTTCCGAAAGGATTTATAATGCTTCTTGAGCTGACAAAATTTGTAAGGGAATATTCATACGGCGAAGGCTATCATGAAGTCAGGACTCCGCAGATATTCAATTCAGAATTATGGAAGATTTCAGGCCACTGGGAGCATTACCAGAAAGACATGTTCTGCATGCACCATGCTGAAGATAACATAGACCTCGGAGTAAAGCCAATGAACTGCCCTGCGCACATGCTCATATTCAAAAGAGAATCAAGGTCATACAAGGATCTGCCGTTAAGGATTGCTGAAACAACAACATTGTACAGGAATGAGAAATCAGGGACATTGCTAGGATTGGCAAGAGTCCGTTCTCTGTCACAGGACGACACGCACATATTCCTTGCAGAATTACAGATACTTGACGAGATAAAGATTTTGCTCAATAAAATAAAGACAATCTATAAGCTATTCAATCTGGAGATTGACGAAATCAATCTGTCGACAAGGCCTGAGAAATTCTTAGGAGAGAAAAAGACATGGGACTTTGCAGAAGCAAACCTTAAGAAAGCCCTTGACGATTCTGGGCTGAAGTACAGGATCAATGAAGGAGACGGAGCATTCTACGGCCCAAAGATTGACGTGAAGGTGAAAGACGCATTAGGCAGGCAGTGGCAGCTTGCAACAATACAGCTGGATTACCAACTGCCGCAGAGATTTGGCTTGAGCTACGATGACAATGACAATACGAGAAAAACACCTGTTGTGATTCACAGGGCAATTTTGGGGTCAATGGAAAGGTTCATGTCAATTATAATCGAGCATTTCGCAGGCAGATTCCCATTGTGGCTCTGCCCGGTCCAAGCTAGAGTGATTTCAGTCTCAGACAAGTTCGACAAATACGCAGAGCATGTCCTAAAAGAGCTGAAAAAAGAAGGAATACGTGCAGAATTCGACAGCAGGTCAGAGACAGTGCAGGCAAAAGTAAGGGATGCTGAAATTGAAAAGATTCCTGTGATAATCAACGTAGGCGAGAAAGAGGCAGAAGCAAAGACAATCGCATTGAGGCTTGGAAACAAGGTTCATTTTGGGATGAAGCTTGACAATCTCATAGAAAAGATGAAGAAAAACATTTCTGAGAAAGAGATTGAGCTTAAGATCTGAATATATATTTCATGCCAATAAATTATTTAAACTGATTCTGCTTTCAAAAGCAGCATGGCAGACACCCAGAATCTGGAAACAGCTGTGCAAGCAGAAGAGCAGCAGAAAGAAAAGCAGCAGAATATTGAATATCTTACATTAGATATAACCTATAATATTCCGCAAGATAAATTTGTGCTAGGCGGAACAGTTGACCCGAAGAAAGCCCATTCAATCTTAGAGGCGTTTCTTTATCTTCAGATGGGAGACGGTGTTGATAGCAGGAAAGCTGTTGAACAGGAGGAATATCACATAAACATAAGATGGTACCCTCATAGAGACAGATTTCAATGTTATTCTGACACAGGCAACAGAGGATTGAGGGACGGAATTCTTATGCATATATTAGGGAAGATTTACAAAGAGAAGTGATTTATTTTTTAACAGCAAACTTTTCTTTTGCAAAAAGCAAAGTTTGGCAAAAGAAAAGATTTATTTATAGGACAAATTCTTTCTAAATCAATTGCCCTTGTATCTCAGCGGTAGAGAGTCGCTCTCGTATAAAAGTTCGAGCAAGGCGAAGGTCAGGAGTTCAAATCTCCTCAGGGGCTTTACTCCAGCCTTATATTATTCGTCAATCCTCTTCTTTCTTTTACAATCAGTTTCTTCCTTTCCATTGAAGAAAGAATTCTGGTAACTTTAACCTTGGAAATATTCAGTTTCAAAACAAGCTTGTTCTGCAGCATTTCTCCTTTGTTTTCCACCAATGCATGATACACCTGTTTTTCACCATCTTTCAGCAAAGGAAGAATGTGCTTGTGCTTCTCCTGCTCAACCTTTTCAGGCCTTATCAAATTTATTTTGTCAGAGTTATAATAAAGATACAGTGCAGTTCCTCCAATCATGAAAGAGCAAACTACTAATAACAATGTCTCTGCCATTGTGAAATAATCAGAATTCTGTGTAGCAATCTCTTCTCCTGACTGCAGTACAATCTGTATCGGCTGCGGTGTAAATAATTTGTCAAACAAAATAACCAAAGATGCAATCAAGATAATTATTGCGATTATTATCTTATACCCCTTCATACGCCTATAAATATTTCTGCCCCTATATAAACCTTATGGAAGCAAAAACCAGCTAGTTTCACTAAACTGAAACCAGTTACACGAAAGATATATATGTTGTTTCATCTTTTACCCCTATAGGATAAACGCTAAAGGGGATTTACATGAAAAAAAACAAAAAGACTAATGTTTGGAAAATAGTTGCGATAAGCAGCATAGCTCTTTTCTTGATAATTTTGCTGTTGCCTTTCATAAGGATGTTTGCTTTCAGGCCTCATTTCAATCAGATGCAGGACACTTCATCTTCACAGGAAGAGAAAGCAATAGAGCTGATCAAGGAAACAGCAGCAGAAGGCTTTTCTGTTGAGGATTTCAACATCACTGTTGCAGACAAGGTTACTGAGATAATGGTTGACAAACAAAAGAAGCAGATTGTGTCTGTCAGGCTTTTCAAGGAAAATGAATCCAGATCTTATCTGATTGATGTTGATGCCTGGACTGTTCTCCAATCAACCCATACAAAGTCCAGCATAGGCATGATAGGTAATTATCCTCAAGAAAGAGAAGGAAGATGGTTCCATAACAATTTTATGGATGGCAAAAAGGGGTTCAGATAAAAGCATGAGCACAATATTAAACCTGGACAATGTCTGGAAATCATATGATATGGGCAAAGCAGGCCTTCTCACTGTATTGAAGAAGATAAACCT
>JAGVIO010000195.1 GCA_020056025.1 archaeon | reverse complement strand
TTCCAGCTTCATCAGTTGCATTCCATCTCAGATACCATGTTCCTGTCTCATTGAATGTGACAGGATAAGTTGTCCCGTTTGTTCCTCTAAACATTGAAGAAGGCGTGCAGTTTACAACTGTGTTATTGCACCAGTATGCTGTGACAACTGTTCCTGCAGGGAGATCATCAATTGTCAATGTCACTGTATATCCTGTCGGATGCACAAATCCATCATTGTTGTTTAATATAGATGGAATTGTCCAGTCAACACCATAGCTGACATTGATGCCTGTTATCTGGTCATTTCCATACTGATCCTGGCAGCTTATGACAGCACTTGTTGAGTTATACTGCACAAAAGAAGGCACAGTGCAGCTTGCGATAGATGAAGATGGCGCAATAAAGCATTCTCCTGCGCTGCTCATCTGAGTATATATCAGATCGCTCTCATTCCATCTACATTTGATGTCTGTCTCATTCAATATTATCTGTATCAAAGTATCATTATCATTGCTTGTATCCCAGTATTTTGCAATAGTATCTCCTTCAACATTGTCAATCAGTAAAGTTACAGGCCCTGTATTGTCAGCCCTGAACTGTTTCTGGCTTAATTCAGTTGCATTTTCAACAGTATCATATGCTCTGCAGAATATATCATGATATAAATCATCAGTCCAGTTAGAGATAAAGCTGCAGTTCAATACAGGGAATCTTCCTGTTGAATTTGTTGAATTGCATAAGTTCCAATTAAAGTCAGCTTCTCCGCATCTCAGCTGCAGGCCAAATCCATCCAAGTCAGTTGCATTGAATGAAGTTATATTGACTATTGTTCCGTTTCTTCCTCTTGAAGGGCTTATCGCGATATTAGTCATTGTCGGAGGATCGTATACATTTGAGACAATAACAAGAGTCTGGTTAGATCCAATCATATTGTCAGGGTCAACTGCATAGAAAGTGAGCAAAGCTGTTCCAAACCAGTCTTTTGCAGCAGTCACATTGACTCTTCCTGTCACATTGCTTATTGTCACATAGACATTTGTGTCATTGACAGCATATGTGAAATTTATCTCGCTGACATTTGTATCCTCATCAGAGACGTAATCCCTCAAGTTCATTATTGCAGTGTCATTGAAAGTCTCCTCAAGGAAGGTTATATTCGGCAGGGTTGTATTGAACACAGGGGCAGGTGCATTTATAATATGCAGTGTGCTGTTCCTGCACTCAGAATCATTCAGTCCAAATTCATCAGATACAACAACGCAGCACAACAATACATCATCCTTGTCATAGCCTGCTGACAATGTTTTTCCATTTTGCCCAATCTGCTCGACAAATGACCCTGTTCCTTCATCATTTATCCACCATTTATACCATGTAAGGGAAGCATTTTCAGCATCATTGTCATTGTCAACAAATGTGTAATTGCAGCTTGCAGTTATTGTGCTTGTGATGAATTCAGGAGATACATTTATGCTTGCTGCAGTCGGCCTTGTGTTTGTGATATTAAGCATCCAGTCATAGAATGTGCTGTTCTCATTAATTGCAGTTGTATTGTCATTTGTCCACATCCTTGCATAATACTGGTTTAATTCGCCTGAATGCACAAGGTTTGCCAGTAGGAACAAACTTTCATTTGTCTGCACAAGCACCCTGTTGCCTGCTATTGTATAAGCAGAATCATCAATTGATATGAATGTGCTTAAATAATCAACAGGGTCTATGTCAATGTCTGTTCCTTTTGTGAAATTGACCTGTGCTGTCTTATTGTGCGTTGACTGCGGAACAGAATTTGAAGGAGCAGTTGGCTGTGAATTTGTCAGGTTGAAATATCCGTCATAATTTGTTGAGTTCAGCAAATTGTCTGTCTCAATTACCCTGAAATAATAAAGATGCGTTTCATTGATGTAATACAATTCTCCTGGAACAAAAGAATAGTTTTGATTTGCTTCAAGGCTTGAATGCACATTGCAGACATTTGCATCTCTGTTTGAATTATTTGAAGCAATGCACAAGTATGAACTTACAGCATCAAAGTCAGGATCAGCTGCTTCTGTCCAGTTTATGTTCTGTGTCAGGTTATGGAATACAAAAGGCATAAAGCTTGCTGCAGCATAAGGGGGTGAATTCAATATTGTGACAGAGTCATAAGCAGATGTTCCATTTAATTCTCCATCAAATGGAATTACAGTGCAGTTCCACAAATCTCCTCTTGTTGTATTTCCTTCTGCAAGCACATTGTACAAGTCATAAGTTGGTCCGAATGTTGTGTTCAATGTATTGTTAAGGTGCCATAGATAATAATACTGCAGCACAGCTCCATTCTCGACATCAGTTGCATTCACAGTCACATTACAGTACAGATTTTCAATAGACATAGGCGCATTTGGAGTCACATCCACAGTTGGAGCAAAAGGCGCATCATTGACAGGCGTGATATTGACTAAGAACCAATCTGTTGAACTGCCTAGCTGCGAATCAGTTGCAATACATGTTACATTAACAATTCCTGTGAAATTATAGCTTGAAGTTATATTCAATAGCTTAGTGATATTGTCGGCAAGCACAGTTGTATTAATATTATCATCAACACAGCTCCAGTTGATCAGCTCATCAGCATCCTCTAAATCAAACACAAAATTGCTTAGGTTAATTGTGTCATTGAACATATCTTCTACAACAGGCCAGTATGTTAATGTAGAGAGGTTAAGGAATGGCAGGTCATTGACAGGAATTATATTCACAAGGAATGAATCAGCAGACTGTCCAAGTTCACTGTCTGTTGCAGTGCATGTTACATTCACAATGCCAGTAAAGTTGTTTGTTGAAGTTATATTCAGGAGCTTTGTGACATTGTCTGCAAGAGAAACAACGCTGCTGCTGTTTGTTGTGCAGCTCCAGTTTATCAGCTCATCTGCATCTTCGACATCAGTTGCAAAATTGCTTAAGTTAATTGTGTCATTGAACATATCTTCTACAACAGGCCAGTATGTAAGTGTAGAAATATTCAAAGCAGGCAGGTCATTAACAGAAGTAACATTCAAAGTTATATTATTGCTGTAGCTGCTCCACAGCCATCCGTCAGTTGAATTAAAGAAGATATAATTGATTCCATAGAAATTCAATTGCGGTGTAAATGTAACAGTTCCATTATCATTGTTTATTGCAACTGCAATATTTTCAGGCACAGTGCTGTTATAATTCAAATCATCAAAGTCAGGATCATAGAAATACAATGAGATATTCAAAGAATTATTGATAATATCTTCAGGCCATGTCATGTTTGGCACAGGGTTGCTTGCATTGAATGCAGGCGCATAATTTGGAATTGCATTGCTTGACACAGAAGAATTTACCCATTCGACTCCGTCTGAGCAATTCACATACACATTTACAATATCATATGTAGAATAACCGTCAGCAGGGCTGATATTGACAATCCAGCTTGTATTTGACAAATCTCCTGAAAGGTTTAACATCTGCTTTTGAGTATAAGCTCCAGAGCCAGCATGGAACAAGCTGCAGTTCAGATCCTGGCTTGAATCAATATCAGATACATTCGCAGTTGCGCTGAAGATATGCCCTGTATAATTCTCATAAACAGTTGAAGTTATAACAGGCAGATTATTTATGAAAATAACAGTCATGCTTGCATTTCCAGTTGCATTGAAATTTCCAGCTTCATCTGTTGCATTCCATCTCAGATACCATGCTCCCCTGTTGTTGAATGTTACATTGTAGATAGTTCCGTTTGTTCCTATAAACTGTAATGACGGATTGCATATTCCGCTTGTGTCATTGCACCAGTATGCTGTGACAACAGTTCCAGCAGGAACATCATCGATTGTCAAAGTTACAACATAGCCAGGCGCATGTATCTGGCCGTCATTATCAGACATTATTCCAGGCCTTGTCCAGTCAACACCGAATGTCAGGTCAATATTTTCAGAAACATTCTGGTCATTTCCATACTTGTCTTCGCAGCTTACATATTTTGTAGTGCTGTTTATTTGTGCAGGAGTGATGTTCCACATATTGCAGCTTGCAAGTGTTCCGGCAACAACGCACTGCTGAGTAGAAGGCATTACATCATAAGTTGTATCTGTAGAATCAAACCTGCACCTTATTCCTGTTTCATTGTAATTTATTATTGCAACAGTATTGTTATCATCATCAATATCCCAGTATTTTGCAGTTGTATCATCTTCAAGGCTGATTATTGTTCCCTGGATAGGTGGAGTTATGTCAGAAAGGAACTGATTGTTTCTTTCAGAAGAATATGATGCTCCGTCAAATACTGCACAATATAACTGATGGAGGCTGTTGTCAGTCCAAGGTGTTTCAAACAAGCAGCTTCTCTCAGGCTGGTCTGCAGTCGAATTAAATGTTGAATTGCAGAATGTATAGCTTAAGCTAACTGGACCACAGAACAAAGTAAGATTATCTCCATCTATATCAGATGCATTTATTGTTGTGACATTGACGATTGTTCCGTTTGAGCCAATATTTGGCGA
>JAGVIO010000230.1 GCA_020056025.1 archaeon | reverse complement strand
GAATCTTCTCCGCAGCCATACAAAGCAGCAGCCATTATCAATGAGCATATTGTGCGCTTAATCATGTTTCGTCAATAAGATATATAAGAACAGAGGTATATAAACCTTACTAAAAATAATGACTAAAGGGGGGTAACAGCTATCTAAATGATAAGCATATTCATTTTACCATCTTTTCTGCTATTTGAACAAAATTTCTTGCTCTTTCGAATGAGGTTTCTGCTTTCCTCATCTCTGCAATTTTTCCAAGGTCATAAGTGAATTCTTTGCGCTTTGACATTTCATAGCCGAAATCGCTGACAAGGGTTTTTGCCTTGCTCTCGCATAACTGGAGCAGCTCTTCTGCCTCTTTGACAGCATCCTTATACTCTTCAATAAAATGCTTTTCTATCTTTTTATCTTCATTGACAAAATAATGCACAAGGGCATGGTAGGTAAGCTTATGGATGCCTGTTTCGGAGTCTATTTTATGGCCATATTCCGCAAGCAGCGCTGTTGCAGCAAAAAACATTGAATAATAAGATGCATTTATTACCCACATTTCCGCAGGAAGGCTTTCTTCTTTTGCAAGAGAAAGCAGTCTTTTTGCGACCGCGATAGAATCAAAAGCTTTTTTGATGAAAAAGCTCTTTACATTGGGCTTTGGCTTGATTATAATGCCTTCGCTGATTGCCTGCCTGATTATCTTGCTGCTTTCTGCGAGCTTTTTTTCATCCATAATATTTCCTCTTCAACAGGCTTATAAAATATTCTGCGCCAAATAAAACAAGATGGTTTTTTAATATTTCATTTCCTACATTGAATTCCATCGGTCTTGACCACATCTCAAAAAGGCTTTTTTCGGTTATTATATTTATATCTGCCTTATACAAAGACAACTTGTTTGAAATAATCTTTTCAAAATTCTTAATATCATATTCTTCAGGAATGATGAACAATAAGTCTATATCTGACTTGCTGATCTGCTTTTTTGATGCATAGCTGCCAAACAGAATGCATACAAATTGCTTGTTTAATGAGCTGATTTTTTCAGCAATAATCCCCATAGTCCTGTTTTTCAGGCTTTCTCTTCTTGCAGCTTCAATTTCAGCATATTCTATATGAAATTTTGAGAAGTCAAGCATAGGGATGTTTGAATTTCCTGATTTTTTTATATTCAAAAGCCCTTTTTCCTTCAGGTGCATAACTGTATTGTATGTCTGCGGATACTTCTGTTTCAATGCCCTCGAAAGGCTTAATATGCTTTCCTCTTTGCCAATATCTGAAAAAAGCAGCTCCATGACCTTCGATTCATTTTTGCTCAGCATTTTAGGATAATAACTTTTTTATTATACTAGTATAATCTTTTTATTATAAATCTTTCGCTTTTATCTTCCGCTCAGAACAATCCCAGGAACTTGCCGCCTTCTTCTTCGCCCTTGCCTTTGTCCTTTGGCATTATCTTGTCATAATCATCCTCAGCAATATCACATCTTGTCTCTATCTTCCATGTGTCCTTGTCAAAGATTGTGACTATGTTGCTTATGATCTCGCCGATATCAGTTAGAACTTTGCGCGCATAGCAAAGCCAGCCTGGCGTAGAGCCCAGAGGGCCTGAAGAGCATAAGCCCTGGCATATTAATGCAGCAGTTGCTCCAACCATTGCCAGCGGATTTGACAGAACTTCCTTTATCATTCCGAGAATATAGCTTGCAAGCGCGGTTATAGGGAATAAGTTAAGTATCTCTCCCCATAGCCATTTGCATTCTTCATAAGATTTCAGTTTGTCGCATGCATCCTGCGGAACCCCTGTCTCCATGCTCCTCAGCAAACAGTCAAGATACGAGCATTCAATCTCTCTCTTTTTCTGGAGGTTGTAGATTATTCCAGGGATGCAGACAGTTGCAATTGCAATGAAAAGGCTGTCCCTTCCGTTCCAGTATGACTGGACCGGGATGTTTGTATATTTTTCGATGTTGAATGAAGATGACATGTAATTCAGCGGAGTTCCTATTATGCTTCCTCCTCCTCCAAAGTAAGAGGCATATTTTTCAAGCCCTGCAACATTTGCATCATCAGGCCTTGCCAGCCTGCAGTTCAGGAATGCGTATGTCTTGTCAAAGAATGTCCATATGCTGTCTGATACACCGGCGTTATAGCCGACATAGACACAGTAACCTTCAACTGCTGCGCCTGCAGGAGCAGCAGCGCCGCCTGTTGCAATTGTCAGAGCTTTTACATTTGTATCAAACAAGGTCCCAATTGCGCCGAACACAGCAACTACCTGCTTCACAGTCAGTATCAGTGTGCATCCGAGCTGAAGATACCTGAAAAGCTTGTCCATGAAGCCTATTATCTTCCACCAGCCGCCAATATACTCGTCGTAGATATCATTTATCTTGTCTTTAAGCTCCTGTGAAGCCTCGCCCATGTTGAAATTGTACAGCGGAATCTCAAGTATTATCTCCTTTGTCTCAATGTTTGTTACTGCCTTGCCGACCATAGAGATTATCTCAAGCTTGCATTTTGCATTCAGCGAGGTTTCTGTGCCGAATTCCATTGTCTTTAGCTCCATGACAATAAAAGGATCTTTCCTTCCTGCAAAATTATTGAACATCTCATAATATTCTGCAAATGGCGCATCGCAGTTAGTCAGTTTCAGGCTCAAAGGCACTGCTTTAGAATAGCTTTCAAGATTAAGATGGAAATATACACGATGATTTATTAAAGGAGCAGAGCTCCTGTCAACAGCAGTCGGCATCATTGAATAAGAAGCAAGCCTCCAGTAATCAGGTGTAGCATTCTCTGTTGCATAGACAACTACAGGGATTGAGATTGCCCATGAATTCTGCACAGTGTCATACACAGTAAGATTGATTTTTCCGTCAATGTATCCTGCTGCAACTTTCTCTATCTTGAAATTACACAGCCATGCTGTTGAATAAGTGCTGTTCCTTGAGCATTCTGCTGCAACTTTTTCACTTCCATCCTTTGTCCAGATCTGCGAAAAGTCTCCATACATCGAAAGCCCTGAGACCGCATCAGACGCAGTTATGCTCAAAAGCAGATCATCTCCAGAAGCAAGATAGCCAGGAGGCCTCTCCTGCTCGGATACAACAGTTGTGTTAAGAGTATTTACATAAAACACAGGCGGTGTCTTGTCAACATAGACAGTAAACTCACCTTTGCCTGTGACATCATTTCCAGAATCATCCTTTGTCTTTATAACATAAACAATCAGCTGCGAACCATGCTGCTTTGGTGTTGTTATTGAAGTCCATCTGCATTCCCAGTAATTGCCTGACTGCACGCATTCATCAGCCTGCACAACTCCATAAGCAGAGTCAATGCTTGTCAGGTCAAGATAAGCTTCTTTTTTTGAAAACCCAGAGCCTAATTCAGCAATCTTCAGTGTGATGTTTGTAGGATTATTGCCGATGAAATTCTTCCCTTCATAGGCAAAACCAGTCGAAAGCCCGGCTATGACGGGCTGGATCTTGTCAACCTTAAGTGATTTCTGTACTGAAAGAGAGGCATTGTTGCCGAAATCGTCTGCAACTGTTATCGGAATGCTTGCAGTGATATCATTCTCAACCTTGAGCTTCTGGATCCATATGCATTCCCATATATTATATCTTTTTGTGCACGAGCTTGCAGAAGATGATTTTCCTCCAAAGCCTGTCAGGTCAATGACAGCATTTGCAGCAGAGATCTTTTCTTCTTTTATTATTACATAAGCCCTTGCATCAAATTCTCCTCCTCTGATATAATCCTTGAGCTCAACACCTCCTGCTTCAAGCCTGAAAGAGTCTGCCTGTATCTCAGGAGCAGCAAGGTCTATCGTGAACTCAGAGCTTGTCTTTGATGACAGATGGTCAACAGCGTCATATGCCTTTATTATCACTCTCTTTGAAGAAGGAACCTTGAGCATGACTGATTTTGAGAATGAGCAAGGCCTGTCTGCTAATTCAGCAGCAGGAATCTCGTCAAGCTTTTCGCTTCCATCCCAGAATTCTATTTTCAAGATTCCTGAGCACAAAGAATTGTCATTCTTGCTCCATGCATAATCCTTGACAGTAAATCCCAAAGAAACCTGCTGGCCAGACTGCACAGGAGCAGAGTCAAATAAGATCTCAGGAGCAGTATTGTCAACAGAGACCTTTTTCACAGTTGATTGCAATGCAGTGCCTGCATCTGACAATAAATCTATCTTCAAATCATAATCCTTTGGCTGTATTGAATAGACAGGAGACGCATATATACAGTCGAACTCACCAGGAATTGCTGATGCAGAGCAGCTTGTGAAGTCAAATCCATTTATCTTGACCTGATTTGCAGAAACCTCATCATCTCCGTCTACCTGTACATTTGCTGCAACATTGATGCTGTCCTTTTCCTTCAAAATCCCGTTTATGCCTTTTGAGCCTGAATATTTTGTCACATCAAGGCTTGTTGCATATGCGTCTGAGATGCAGAATGGGATGCTTATTACTAGGCATACTATGAAAGATGCGATGAACTGCTCAGCAGGGCTCAGCCTCATGGTCTTGCCTCGACATAAACAGGCTGTAGCATAGCCCTGTTCTTTGATGAAAATTCATTTACTTGTCCCATAAGCTCAACACCTTCAATGTTCTTAGGCACAGGAAGGCCTATTGCAAGTATCCGCAAAGTTTTTGGAGAATATAATTCTGACTGTTTCAGAACAAAATACCCTGTGCTTTCGCTGAGCTCTGCTCCTCCTGATACATAGGCATTGTCTATCTTTATCTCAGGGACAGTGTAATCGCTCTTTACGCCTGTCAGCTCTCCGATAAATCCTACGTTTGCCTTCCTCTTCTCAGGAGGTATGTACAGGCTTTCGTGGTTGATCAATGATACAGTGACTTCGTAAGTTCCTGGAACAAGGCGCACTGTGTGGTTTGCAGTGTAAGATTCATTGCCGAAGAAATCAGCAACAGCATAGACCTCTTCCTCTCCTGCAGAATCTTTAACTCTCTTGAGCATCACAACAGCCTCTTCTTTCATTCCGAGGTTAAGAGGATTTGCTGAGAATGTGTTAAATTCAGGCGAGTAAAGCCATTTTCTTATCTCAATCTGCTTTTCAGCATATGGCCACATCCTTGTTTCAGGAGCTGTCTGGCTTTCATCAAGCTTTGCCTCAAGATACTGCGCAGGAGCAAAATAATCTGTTCTCATCACAGTAAGGATTCCTTTGCTGCAGACAGGGAACTTTGACTTAAGCATGCCGTCTGTGTCTGTTGCTCCCATGAAGCAGCTGTCTGTTCCGCAGGTGTATGAAATCTGCGCATTTTCAACAGGCTTTCCGTCATATCCGTTTTTGGCGTAAAGCGTTATGTTGCCGCTGTTCTTCTGGTTCTCATTGCAGAGCAATGTAGGCTGGAATGCACTTAAGCCCTGCAGGCCTGTGAATTTCTCGTCAATCGCTTCGTTGTTCCTTATGTTCGCCTCAACCGCAAACATAAAGATATAGCCTTTGCCGTTGAAAGCATCTGGGTCATTGATTGTAACTAAAACAGGGTATGAGATGTCATAGGTTATGTCATATCTCTGCACGCCGATAGGAAGGAACAGGGCATTCATTGACTCTGGCTTTATCAGCCCGCCCTGGCCTGCGTCAAAGTAGATAGGCCACCATGCAAGATAGTCAAACCTTGCTCCGAGGCTTGTGAAATTCCTGTCCAGGTTTGCAGGAGCGTACATCGAATATATATTTTCCTGTATCATGTCGCCTGAAAATGACTTTCTCCTGAAATTATTTGTGAAAGGCACCTGTATTGCGCCGATGTAAATCTGCAGCATCTCTTCAATGTTCTTCTTTACATTTTCAGTTGCCCAGACAACTCCGCCGCCGAACTTGAATGTTGTCTCTGCTTTTGGAGGAAGCCTGTCCTGCTGAAGCTTTGAAAAAGAGGTTATAAGATTCAATGCCTGGTTTTCAAGGTATGTGTAACTCAGCTCTGCATTCACAATCTCTGTTCCGAACTCGTAAATCTTTTTTATGTTCAGCGGCAGTGTAACATAATATTTTCCGAATTCAAATGTCTGCTCTGCCACCTTTACTTCAATAGGATATTCAACATAAACACCTATGTCTAATTCATTTACGCCTGTCCTTGTCTTTAAGTCTCCTTTGTAGGTTATTTCATAGCCCTGCTCCCTGAATGGATTATAGTCATCAAGGCATGTCTTGAGGTTTGCTTCAATGTATCTGTCCAGCTGTGCTTCTACAGAAAAGTCAGCTCTTGTTCCTGTTGTTCTTTGCAGATCAGGCTTGAATGATGAGAAGATGCATCTTGTGCAGTCATTGGATGCTTTCATATACCACCAGTAAGGAACTTTCAGGTCAGAATCAGGCGCAAACTGGATTCCGTCTGCTTCAGTCGGATTTTCCATGCTTGTCCTTATCCCTGCTTCTTCAAGGCTGATATATCCTCCCTGTGTTCCCATTGTGTAAAGAGCTTTTTCAGCAAGAGTGTAGATGCAGTTCTCTGTGTATTCCTTCAAAGGCATTAATTCAGAAGGAGCTTCCTCGATTGTCGGGATTGCTGCTGCTATTCCTTCCTCCACAACTGTCGAGCGTACGTAAAAAAAGACAGCAATTCCTGCCAGAAGGACAAAACCGAGAATAATATACAGTGTTATCTGTGCCTTTTTATTTTTTAGCAAATGCAAAACCCCTTTTTTTGCGTATAGGAATCGAATAGGATTTTTGTTTATAAATGTTTTGATTTTGCTAGAGGATAATTAAACTGGAATTGGACAAAATGTGCATTTATAAGGCAAAATCAAAATCTTCGAACAAAGTGAGAACTACAATCGCAGAATTTATATACTAGTTTATGCTATTATGTTGTACAATGGAACTGACAATAGTTTTAGAGCCTCAGGAAGAAGGAGGGTATACTGCTTATGTGCCTTCTTTGCCAGGATGCATATCCCAGGGCAAAACAAAAGCAGATGCTATAAAGAACATTAAAGAAGCAATTGAGCTTTATTTAGAGTCAGACACAAACGAGCTTATTGAGTTCAAGGGAGAGCAAGTCAAAGTAACTGTATGACCAAGCTTCCTGTTATTTCTGGACTGGATGTAATCAAGCGATTAAAGAGAGCAGGATTCATTGCTACACGGCAAAAAGGGTCTCATGTAAGGCTTGAAAAATATAGTGAAAACAAGGCAATTAAGATTACAGTTCCTCTTCATGATGAGATTAAGAAAGGAACTTTGTCAAGGATAATAAAGGATGCAGGCCTGAGTTTAGAGGATTTTGAAAATTTAGATTAAGTTTTTCATTTCTCAAAAATGATAACACACTATTTTAAACTTTGTTCTTTTTTAACTAGATAATGGTAGATGAAAGGCTATTAAATTATGTCAGGCAGCAGTTGCAGGCAGGCTACAGCATTGGTGCTATCAGGGCTGCGTTGGCAAATTACGGATATGACCAAAAGTCAATCAATGGGGCTGTAAAGGCAGTTTCGCCTAAAAAAACAGGTGTCCTGATACTTATTGCTGCATTGGCTGCAGTAATTATTATCATTGTTCTTTTTTTCATAATTTTCGGCGGAAAAGAAGAAGCAGCAATCACAGTCAAAACAACTCCTTTGATGACAAGCATTGAAGCAGGAAATGCGCTGACATTCAACATTGTGCTTGAAAACCCAGGCAGCAGCATCAGCGTAAATGCAGTCAATCAGATAATCAGAAATGGAAAGGTTGTTTCTGAAAAAAAAGATTCTTTTGATGTGCAGGCAAGGCTTCAGAAGACAGTTGTAATGCCGGTGCCTTCTGATGCAGAGCCAGGCAGCTATTCTTTGCAGACAAGCATAACCTATGGCACAAAGACAGGAAAAACAAGCTTTGATTTTGATGTGATTGGCAAAAAAACAGGAGTCCCTGAAGTGCCAGGTGTTCCCGAAGCGCAATGCCCTTCATCATGCGATGACAGCAACAAATGCACAAAAGATATCTGTGATAAGTCAACTGGTTTTGAATGCGCATATTTTGAATTAACTCCTTGCTGCGGAAATGGAATTTGTGAGTCTGGCGAAAATAATGCAAACTGCCCTGAAGAATGCAAAGCAGCTGCTGCTGAAGTTGCTGCTCCAAAAGTTGGCCTGAATGAAGTTATTGCAAATGCAAAGAGATATGCAGAAGAGAATGCAGAGTCAGGTGCAGATTACTGCAGAAGCCTTGAAAAAGACCATTACAAGGATTCATGCTTCAATGCAGTTGCAGACACTTCTAAAAAGAACATCTACTGCGACCCTATACTTTCTGAGACTTCAAGAGATAACTGCTACACTAACTTTGCCCTGGACGGAGATTATACAGTGTGTGAGAAGATTTCTAATAAATATCTGAAACAGAGCTGCATATCTTTGAGCCAGGTCGGGTAAAGCTTTTTTAAAGCAGCTTAGAAGCCTGTTTTACAAAATATAATCTTGCCCAACTTACAAATAAGATGAAAAAGATAATTGAGATAACCGTTGCAATGACTGGATTTAGCAAGAAGATGAGAGTGTTCAACTGCCTGATAGCCAGGAAAACTATAATTATCGCAATGCCTGAAAAGAAAAGGTTTGGCAGATGCTCTATTCCTTTTGTTATTGCCTGAGCAATTGAACTGAAAATCTTTTTGCTTTTTGTGAATATGATTGCAGACAAAACTGAAAAATAAGCAATTATGAATAATGTCGGCAGGAAAAGATAGTCAACAACAGGAAGTGCAAGCTTAATCTGTCTGAAGAATATCAGCACCAAATAGCTGAAAACACCAAGCATAAAATTCAATCCAGCAAACCTGAAAAAATAATTCCATGTGATGTTTGATTTCATAAGCCTTGTGTAAATCAATGACCTTGACAGGTTAAAGCTTGCAAGCACTATCAGTGCAAGCAGTATGATCAAAAATATAAAAATAACAAGGAAAGATCTTGCTTCACTGTCAAGGATGCTTACATCCACATTGGATTGGCCTGCCATTGTAACAAATGTGTTATAGATGTTGCTTTGCACTGATAGTTTGTTGAAATAGAGTAGGATGCATGCTCCTGATAATAATGAGGCAAGCCAAAAAAGCATGTCTGAAAAGATGTAATAGAAAAAATCTTTTCCCAGCTTGAATGACTGGATAAGTTCATTGAGATTTGCTTTGAAGTATTTTTTCATTCAGATTTCACCTGCTGCCTGCTCTGCCTTGCACAAGTCTGAGACAAAGTTGTATGCATAAGGCCCAAGATATTTGTTAAGCATCTTCATTGCTGCAGAATACTGTGCATCTGACAATCCTTGCTGGATGCGCGCCTGGTCAATATCCTTTTGTTCTGCCTTCAGTGCTTCTGCATTGTCTTGCAAAAATTTATTGGTTGTTTCCTTTGCCAATGCTTCGTTTAAGCTTGCATACTCTTTAGTTGTACCCTCTGCATTTTTTACTGTTACAGAACCATCGTATTTTAGAAGGATGCTATTCTTTCCATCGCTATCTGATACCCTATAATCATTGTATATCACTCCTTCTTTGCTGACTTTCAATGTTTTTGTTAGAATCAAGTCTTTTAATATTTCCATCTTTTTCAGCTGGTCAGATGTGACTGATTTTCTTTGTCCTTCTGCATTGAGGATAAAATAATTCTCATTCTCTTTCAGAAGCAAAGAATCTCCTCTTAATGTTGTGATTTGATATTCGCTTGTTGGACCTTTTTGCTCAGGAGGTGTTATTTTATAACCTTGCTCTTTTAGATTAGAATCTGAAGCAATCTTTGATTCAATGTATTTCTTAAGAGCAGGACTTGTGACTTCTGCATATGCTTTGTCTTGGAACCATGTTCCTGGCGCCCACCAGCTACCCTCTACTATATTCTCTGCGTATAATCTTCCATCCTGATAAACGTAATCTTTACCATCCACTTTGAATGTGTTTGATGCTTTATCATCGGTAAAAGGCAATGCAGCCCAGAATTGGTTTGGAATTTCTCCTGTTATCTTAGAAGTATCCACATGGTTGTAAGACATTGTGCGATCAAATTCTGCTTTAGTTACTGCCTTTTGCATGTCTGCTTTGTTTTTATCCCTTCCTTTCCAGATCCAGTTATATAAATTCTGGAACCATTCATCTGGATTTTTGCCTTTCAGTTTCTCATATAGGTCTGCATCAGGCTTACCATCTGCGCCCATAATATCACCATTTGCATACATCTGGTCCCAAACTTTTTTTAATTCAGGGCTTGAATAATAATTGTCTGTTTCTTTGATTTTGTATTTAGGATTACCATCATCTCCACTTGTTAGTATAAAATTAGGTTGTTCTTCAGCAGCAGCTTCAGCAATACCTCCGACAACCAAAAATATGATTATCAAAACAGAAATTATCTTCCTCATCTCACCACTTCCCAATATCCGCCTTTGTCCGGGCCTATCCTTTTCAAAATGCCTTTTCCTTTTAGTTTTTCTATTTGTTTTTGCAGTGCAGATTGGTTTAT